>NZ_JBPBBA010000009.1:0-96478 GCF_050896395.1 Nioella aestuarii
GGTGCAGGCGCCGGTGCCGGAGCGGGTGCCGGAGCAGGCGCCGGAGCAGGTGCAGGTGCAGGTGCAGGCGCTGGTGTAGGTGCAAAACCAGTACCCGGTGCGGGCGCTGCACCACCAGCGGCGGGAACGGTCTGGATCGTCAGCTGAGCGTTGCAGCTATTACCACCATAGGTGCCAACCCACACATCCACGCGGCCATTAAGGTTCTCGGCCCCGGAAACGGTCAGGCGCGGATCAAGGTTGCCATTGGAATCGTCGTCAAACAGCCATGTGGTGTTGACGGTGTTGACCAGAAGGGTCGCGTCACATTCTGACACAACGCTCATTTCCAGCGCGTAGTTGTCCATGCCGCTTAGGATCAGAGAGTAGGCAGGCACGGCATTTGCGTAGCCCAAGCCGGGCAGTCCGCAGCTTTGAACCGAGAATTGGCCACCAGCGATAGTCGGGGCGGTCTGCGGTGTGGTCAGCATGTCGCCTGTGAATTCATAGGATGCGCCAGGCTGCATGTAGCTCGGGCAGGCCAGCGCGGCAGCGCTGCCAGCAAACAGAAGAGCGACAGAGGTTAAAAGGGTTTTCATTGCGGTATCTCCCTGAGAATGAGGCCAGTTTATCAAGAAAAAGTCGTTTGGGAACGCCCCTTGGCGTTCGCCGCGGCACAAAAAGGGAGTCAGGCCAGCCGACTCCCTTTTCGTTGCTCGTTCCGATCACATCGGATCAGTTGTACCAGGTTTCCATCTCCAGGGTCGCCGGGCACAGCGAGGTGCCGTAGGTGCCAACCCAGACATCCACGCGGCCAGAGATGTTGGACTGACCATAGAGGTTGATGGCAGGACGCAGATTGCCGTTGGAGTCATCGTCGTAGAACCACGAACCGTTGGCCGAGTTCACCAGAAGAACGGTGTCGCAAGCCTGCGAGGTCACTTCGATTTCGAGACGGTTATAGGGCGCCATACCCTGCGTGTAGAAGGTGAAATCGGGTGCGGAAATCACGTAACCGGGGTGGTTGAAGCCACAGTTGCGCAGGTTGTTATTGCCACCGGCCGTAACCGAGTAGGAGTTCGGCGAATACAGGTCCTGACCCGTAACGGCAAAGGTTGCACCCTGCATCGAGTAGGTCGGACAAGCAGCAGCTGCTGCGGCAAGACCCATGAAAACGGCGGCGGAAGCAAGAAGAGTACGCATGAATTAGATCTCCAAATTTTGTGGTGATAGGAATGTGATGTTGTGCTGTGTTTCGGTGTTCACGAGTATGTGTATAACTAACACTTAGTGTGATGTCCACACCTTTTTTGCTATCCGATAACATTTTTTGACTAATGGATTCTATCTATTTGATTTAAATTACTTTTTCTATTCCTCGCGTCGCTCGCGTGCTCCCGCCACTCGCCTCAGCTATCTGTCATAACTACCCGGTCCGCTGCGCACCCGCTTCCGTCAGCCGTGCCAATCCAGACATGAATCGGGCCGCTGGCTCGTTGCCTGCCGATCAGCTCCACCTGTGCGTTTAGATAGCCGGGTGAAGTGTCATCAAAGCGGACCTCGCCATTTGGCGCGCGTTCCAGGAGAATAGTGTCGCAAGCGGCCTGAACGCGGAAACAGACGTTATAGCCAATCTCTGCACCCTGCATCGTGAACTGGAAGTCCGGTTCGTGGACGACACCCCCCTACTCCCCACGCGCATCCCACATTCGATCAAACGGTGTTCCCCTCCGGCAATACGATAGAAAGTGATAGGTCGTCGTCGCAATTGTGCGGCGGGGTAGCTGTAGCTGACATAGGCCGGAGCGGTGTAGTCGGGGCAGGTCAGAGCCGGTGAAGAAGTCACCGCCAGAACGCCGCCTAAGTATGATGTCTCATAGTCTTCTCCCCACACGCAGGCCTGTGATCAGGTGCGATCCGGGCCCGCAAACAAGAAAGGGCCGCCCCTTTCGGGACGGCCCTTCCTGACTGCTGTCAATCGACAGGATCAGTTATACCAGGTTTCCATTTCCAGCGTGGCCGAGCAGGTCGAAGGACCGTAGGTGCCAACCCACACATCGATGCGGCCCTGGGTGTTGGAGGTGCCGTACAGGTTGATGCGGGGGTTCGGGTAGCCGCCGGAATCATCGTCGAAGAACCAGGACGCGTTGGCCGAGTTCACCAGAAGGACGGTGTCACAGGCAGCCTGGGTCACTTCGATTTCCAGACGGCCGTAAGGCGCCATGCCCGAGGTGTAGAACGAGAAGTCGGGCTGCGAAATCACGTAGCCGGTGTGGTTGAACCCGCAGTTGCGGAGGTACTGGCCGCCGCCGGCGATCACGCCGTAGGAGCGGGGCGAATACAGGTACTGACCGGTCACCGAGAAGGACTGGCGGCCCTGGGTGATGGTCGGGCACGCCGAGGCGGCTGCCGTCAGCGAGATCAATACAAGGAAAGCTGAAAGAATGGTGCGCATCTGGATAACTCCTTAATTTGTCATGCACAGTCTGTATAGATCAGCGTTAGTGTTGTGTCTACACTTTTTTGCGGATCCGGTGATTTTTTGTCAGCCGTCGGATTCAAGGATCAACCCTCCGAAGCAGGTCTGCCCTGCACAGCTGTCAACCCAGACATCCACGCGCCCGTTTGACGGGGCCGATCCACGTAGATTGAACTGGGGGTTTTGGCCGTAAGGACCGTCATCGTTATTGTGCCACGTCCCGCCAGCGGCAGTCGCCAGCAAGACAGTGTCGCAGTGGGCCTTGCCCCGGATCTCCAGCGGGTGGTGATCCATTCGAGCCAGGCGGAATGACATGATGGGCGCGGCTGATCCGTGTCCTGAAGTTTGAATGCCGCGGGCGATAAGCGCGTGTTCAGGGCCGACCTGGACGCCGTCGTCGCGTTCGTGGGTCAGGCTGACTTTGGAATTGAGTACCTCTTCATCCCCACCCAACGGGTAATTCATGCTGGCGTGGACCGCAGCGGCGGCATCCAACATCGGGTCGGCGGACAGAAAAAGAGGTTTCATCGTCAATCTCCGGGTATGGCAGGCTCAATTGCCCCGGGGTTCTGGTTTGTCCGATCTCGCGAATATTCCGCATCGGAGCCTGAGAGAGGAAGGGCCACCCCGTAGGATGGCCCCTGCCCGTTTCATTGCTGGTCTCAGTTGTACCAGGTTTCCAGCTCGACCACCGCCGGGCAGGAAGAACCGTTATAGGTACCGACCCACAGGTCCAGACGGCCATTCAGAGCACCCGAGGACGGGATATTCAGCAGGGGCTGAAGGTTGCCACGGCTGTCGTCGTCGAAATACCAGGTGGTGTTCGGCGTGTTCACCAGCAAAGTGGTGTCACAGGACGCGCTGGTCACTTCGATCTCCAGGCGGCCATATGCCTCCATTCCCGACAGCATGTAGGAGTAGTGCGGGTTGGCGTTTGCATAGCCGCGGCCACCGACGCCACAGGACGAGATGTTGGTGTTGCCACCAGCCTGAACGTTGTAGCTGGTCGGGCTATAGAGCTGCTGACCGGTGATGTAGATCATCTGTCCGGGCTGCGACCAGGTCGGGCATCCACCAGCGGGCTGCGGAGCAGGCGCAGGCGGTTGCGGCGCAGGAGTGGCCGCATTGTGCCAGGTTTCCAGTTCCACAGTCGCCGGGCAGGAGTTGCCGTTATAGGTGCCAACCCACAGGTCCAGACGACCGTTCAGCGACGCCGAAGACGGGATGTTCAGCAGGGGCTGAAGGTTGCCACGGCTGTCGTCGTCGAAATACCAGGTGGTATCCGGCGTGTTCACCAGCAAAGTGGTGTCACAGGACGCGCTGGTCACTTCGATCTCCAGGCGGCCATATCCTTCCATTCCAGACAGCATGTAGGAATAGTGCGGATTGGGGTAGGCATAGCCGCGGCCACCGACGCCACAGGACGAGATGTTGGTGTTGCCACCAGCCTGAACGTTATAGCTGGTCGGGCTATAGAGCTGCTGACCGGTGATGTAGACCATCTGGCCGGGCTGCGACCAGGTTGGGCATCCACCAGCGGGCTGCGGAGCAGGCGCAGGCGGTTGCGGCGCCGGCGCTGGCGGCTGCGGAACAGGTGCAGGCTGGAAACCACCGCCCGGAGGCGTCGGTGCGGGGGCCTGAGCGTACCAAGTCTCCATGTTCAGGGTCGCGTCGCAATAGGTACCATTATAGGTGCCCACCCAAACGTCCAGACGGCCGTTAAGGTTGCTCGCGCCGCGAATTTCCAGGCGAGGATCCAGGTTGCCGTTGGAATCGTCGTCGAACATCCAGGTGGTGTTCGCGGTGTTCACAAGCAGGACGGCGTCACACTGGCTGACCACGTCGGCCACCAGGTAATATTGATCCATTCCAGACAGGTAAAAGCTGAAGTCAGGGGCGCTGGTGACCCAACCGGTGCGGTTCACGCCCGGCACGCCGCAGTTGGCAATGTTGTTCTGGCCACCGGCCACAACACCAAAGCTTTGCGGAGCATAGAGCTGGTCGCCGGTATACGTATAGCTGGCGCCAGTCTGACTATAGGTCGGACAGGCGGCTGCAGCCGTTGTCATGGCGATAAGGCCCAAAGCGGCCGTTGCAAGGTATCTCACGGGTGTTCCTCCAAAGATACAAGAGTGATGATCATGAACAGAATTTGTCCCAATGCGCCGAACGGTCATGATCTTTTCCGAGCGGCTCGGCCCTGCCAAAGTCGACAGGACCGTCGAACAGAGGCGGCGAACGCCCCTGTTATTCGTGAAATCTGCTGAACGCCGTCGGATCATCCATACCTCCGGGGGTGGCAATCCTCGCGCATCACGCGAACCGGAACCGGTTCAGCCTGAGGGCGGATCAGCACGGCAGACAAAGCTTGGGTGAAGATGGACAGGCCCGCAACAACGGCAGGATATCTTCCAGTCAGGATCATGATCGTCGGGTTCACCGATCGCATGTCCATTCCCTCCCTGTGTTTCCCTACACCACGATCAGGGGCCAATTAGGCCGTTTCAGTTTGAAACCGGATCCGTCCCAATGGCAGTCGGGATCCGCTATCTGATATTCGATGAGACCAGCGCCCATCTGAGTGTAGGTGCCGCAAGCGGCGCTAAAGGTTCAAAAAAATCGCAACCAACTTGGCACAACATCCTGGATTTCCAAAGCATAACCCCGTTCCGCGCGACATGGCTAATGAAAACTCGGGTGAAGTGACAAAAACATTGTTTCCGGATCAGGGGCACAAAATCCGCTCATGAGAATAAAAAAGGGGCCGCGCAACGGCGCAGCCCCTTCTTCAGTTCCGATAGTCGTTAGACTTATTCGTCTTCCAGCGCCTCGACAGCCGCCTGAAGTTCGTCCTTGGAGACTTCCGTTTCGGTCACGGAGGACATTTCGAAGACGAAATCGACGACCTTGTCTTCGAAAAGCGGTGCGCGCAGCTGCTGCTGTGCGGCCTGGTTTTGCTGGATGAATTCGAAGAACTGACGTTCCTGGCCCGGGTACTGCCGCGCCTGGTTCATGATCGCCTGGGTCATTTCGGCGTCAGAGACCTGAACTTCGTTCTTCTGACCCAGCTCAGCCAGCAGTAGGCCAAGACGCACGCGGCGCTCGGCCAGACCGTTGTGCTCATCGGTCGGCTCGATCTCGGGGTGGTCGTGGCCCTGCACGTCGGGGTTTTCTTCGTGCCACAGCTGATGCGCGATCTGCTTGGCTTCAGCCTCGACCAGCGACGGCGGCAGGTCAAACTTCACGGCAGCGTCCAGCTGATCAAGCAGCTTGCGCTTCATGACCGCGCGGGCGGCACCGGCATATTCGGCCTTCAGGCGCTCTTCGATCTGGCCTTTCAGTGCGGCGAGGTCTTCGGCGCCGTATTTCTTGGCCAGTTCATCGTCGATCTCGGCGGCGACGGGCTTTTTCACTTCCTTGACGGTGCAGTCGAAGACAGCGGCTTTGCCGGCCAGATGCTCGGCGCCGTATTCCTCGGGGAAGGAGACCTCAACGGCCTTTTCTTCGCCAGCCTTCACGCCAACCAGCTGTTCCTCGAAACCGGGGATGAAGCTGTTGGACCCCAGAACCAGCGGGTAATCCTCGGCGGAGCCGCCTTCGAATGCCTCGCCATCAACCTTGCCCACGAAGTCGATCACGACCTGGTCGCCATCAGCGGCCTTGCCCTTCTTGGTGGCGAAGTTCTGGGCCGACTCGGCCAAGTTCTTCAACGCGTCCTGAACGTCTTCCTCTGCCGGGGCGACGACCAGTTTCTCAAGGGTCAGCGCCTTGTAGTCGACTTCCGGAATCTCGGGCAGCTTTTCGTAGGACATGGAGACGACAACATCGTCGCCCTCTTTCCAGTCCTCGTTGACCATCTTTACTTCGGGCTGCATGGCCGGGCGGTCGCCGGATTCTTCCAGATGGGCCTGCATGGCGCCATCAACGGATTCCTGCATGGCTTCGCCCATGATGCGGGGTCCAAACTGCTTTTTCAGCAGTGCCATCGGCACTTTGCCTTTGCGGAAGCCCTTCATCGCCACTTCGGGGCGGGCTTCTTCCAGCTTTTCGTTAACTTTGGCTTCCAGCTCGGCCCCGGTGATCGTGATCTCGTAACCGCGCTTCAGCCCTTCGTTCAGGGTCTCATTGACCTGCATGTTTTTCCTCGTTCGCCGGGCCCGTGGCATCCATTGGGACGCGACGGGATAAGAAAATCTGTGGCCTTCTAGGGTGGCGGGGACGGGCTTGCAAGCCCAAAGCCCGGACCACGGCCCGGTTTGGCCGGGAATCCCGCGCATTCTTGTTTGTAAGTGGCGTCAGGCCGGGCTTGACATTTCCGACTCTTTTTATCAGATTAAGCCTGTCACCAGCCAGCCTCCCGCAGCCACCGACGCCAAACAGGAACCGCGACAGACACGCGCAAATGCCGCCGCGCGAAACAGGAGAGCCCAGATGACCGCCCAAATCCCCCTGCCCCAGACCTTGACCCAATCCGCCCCGGTCCACAGCGCCGGCGACCTGCTCGGGGACAGCCGCGTCGCCTATATCGCGCTGGAGGATCAGGTCTACACCCTGCGCCTGACGCGGGCAGGCAAGCTCTTGCTGACCAAATGATCAGCCGGGCATCCGCCCGCCGCTGATCCGGGTGATCTCGCGCGCCGCGCGGGCAACGGCGGTGCCGAAGCCCGCGACGCTGCCCGCATCGAACCGCGCATCAGGGCCAGAGACGGAGACACCGGCGCAAGGAAGCCCGTTCTCGTCATAGATCGCCGAGCCAACGCAGGACATGCCCACGAACCGTTCCTCTCGGTCGAAGGAAAAGCCGCGCGCGCGGGTCAGCGCGAGATCTTCGAAGAGCGCCGCAGGGGTCGCCAGCGTGTTGTCGGTGAACCGCTGCAAACCCGCGCCCTGCAACAGTTTCTGCGCCTGATCTTCCCCCATGGCCGCCAGAATCGCCTTGCCGGTACCGGATGCGTGCATGGGCGTGCGCGCACCGGGCGGGAAGAAGGCGCGCACCGGGTTCTTGGTTTCCACCTGACCGACAAAGACCACCTCTGCCCCGTCCGGCACGGCAAGGTTCGCGGTCTCTGCCGTCTCGCGCATCAGCTGCGGCAGGATCACCTGCCCCGCCTCAACAATGCCATTGCGGCTGAGGTAAGAGACGCCCGTGCGATAAGCCTCCAACCCGATCATCCAGTCCTGCCGGTCCTCGTCGAAACTGACAAAGCCGCGCTTTTGCAGAGTGGTCAGGATACGGTGCGTGGTGGCCGTTGGCACGCCCGCCGACAGTGCCAGATCGGTCAGCGTCGCGCGTTCCGCCTGCGCCAGCGTGGTCAACAGCCCGAGCGCCCGGTCGAGCGAATTCAGCGTACTGGCGGAGCTTTCCTTGAACTGCGATTTGGGCCGTCCGCGGGCGCGTTTCTGATCTGCCATGAGGGGGCCTTTCGAAGGTGCGAATCCAAGGGTTGCGTGCGCAGGGTTACGCCCAACATCCACATTATGGAATTATTTTCCATTTTTTGCAGTAAATAAATTTCCATGAAATACAGACAGTTTGATGGATCATTGAAGTATTCAAAAACCTTTTCTGAGAAAATTGTAAAACCCTTCACCCTGTCCGATCCTGTGGGCATAGCGGAGGAACCCCCATGTCGACCCAGAACCCGATCTTCATTCCCGGCCCGACCAACATGCCCGACCGGCTGCGCCTTGCGATGCATGTGCAGACGCAGGACCACCGCGCGCCCGATTTCGTGGAGACCTTTGCCCCAGTGCTGGAGGACACGAAGCGCGTCTTTGGCAGCCGCGAAGGCCAGATCATCACCTTCCCCGCCAGCGGAACCGGTGGGTGGGAAGCATCTGTCACCAATACGCTGTCGCCCGGCGACCGGGTTCTTGTCGCGCGTTACGGCATGTTCAGCCATCGCTGGATCGACCTGTGCCAGCGCCACGGGCTGGAGGTTCAGGTGATCGAGTGCGATTGGGGCGCAGGGGCGCCTGCCGATGCGTTCGAGGCCGCTTTGACCGCCGACGATGCCCACAAGATCAAGGCCGTTCTGGTCACCCATAACGAAACCGCAACCGGCGTCGTCTCTGACATCGCTGCCGTGCGCCGAGCGATGGATGCGGGGGGGCACCCGGCGATGCTGTTTGTCGATTGCGTCAGTTCGCTGGCCTCCATGCCCTTCGAGTTCGACGCCTGGGGCGTGGATATCGCTGTTTCGGGATCGCAAAAGGGGTTTATGCTGGCCACCGGTATGGCGATCCTCTGCGTCAGCCCCAAGGCGCTGGCCGCCATGGACACCGCCACCCTGCCCCGCACCTTCTTCGATTTCCGCGACATGATGAAGGCCAATGCCTCGGGCGGGTTCCCCTACACCCCGCCCTTGCAGCTGATCTATGGGCTGCGCGAAAGCCTGAAGATGTTGTTCGAGGAAGGGTTGGACAACGTCTATGCCCGCCACCACCGGCTGGCAGAGGGCGTGCGCCAGGCGGTCGATGCCTGGAGGTTGAGGCTGGTCGCGCAATCGCCCGACCTCTATTCTGACACCGTCAGCGCGATTTATGTGCCGGACGGGTTCGACAGCAACGCGCTGACCGATCACGCGTTTTCGGCCTATGGCGTCAGCTTCGGCATCGGGCTGGGGCAGATGAACGGCAAGGCGTTCCGCATTGGCCATCTGGGCAGCCTGACCGATGTCATGGTGCTGTCGGGGCTGGCCACGATCGAGATGGCCATGGCCGATCTGGATTATCCGGTCACGCTTGGGTCCGGCGTTGCGGCGGCACAGGAGTATTTCCGCGCCAGCCGTTCCGATGCCCTGAAATCGGCAGCATGAGGAGACCCAAGATGCTGGACGCAACCACAGCTGTTGAGACCCTGACCATCGACGACATGCGCGCCGCGCATGAGCGGATCAGGCCCCATATCCGGCGGACACCGGTGCTTCAGTCAGAGTTCCTGAACGACCTGACCGGGGCCGAGCTGTTCTTCAAATGCGAGAACCTGCAGGAGGCCGGGGCCTTCAAGGTGCGCGGGGCTTGCAATGCGGTCTTTGGACTGTCCGAGGAGATGGCCGCGCGCGGCGTCTGCACCCACAGTTCCGGCAACCACGCGCTGTCGCTGTCTTACGCGGCGGGGCGGCGGGGCATTCCCTGCAACGTGGTGATGCCGCGCACCGCGCCTCAGGCCAAGAAAGACGCCGTGCGCCGCTATGGTGGGATCATCACCGAATGCGAGCCCTCGACCAGCAGCCGCGAGGCGGTTTTTGCCAAGGTGCAGGCGCGCACGGGGGGCGAGTTCGTCCATCCGTACAATGATCCGCGCGTAATCGCGGGTCAGGCCACCTGCTCTGCGGAACTGCTGGAACAGACCGGCGGGCTTGATGCGGTTGTGGCCCCCATCGGTGGCGGCGGCATGATCTCGGGCACCTGTTTGACGCTGTCGAACCTCGCGCCCAAAACCGCGATCTATGCGGCAGAACCCGAGCAGGCCGACGATGCCGCCCGCAGCTTCCGCGCGGGTCATATCATCGCCGATGACGCGCCCGAGACCATCGCTGACGGGCTGAAAGTGCCGTTGAAGGAAAACACCTGGCATTTCGTGTCCCGCTTCGTGACCGATGTGCAGACCTCGACCGAGCAGGAGATCATCGACGCGATGAAACTGACCTGGAAGGCGCTGCGCGTGGTGATGGAACCCTCCAGCGCCGTGCCGCTGGCCACGATTTTGAAGAACCGAGACCTCTATGCCGGCAAGCGCGTCGGTGTCATCATCACCGGCGGTAACGTCGATCTGGACCGGTTGCCGTGGATGGTGGGCTAACAGCCCACCCTACGCACGCGTCCAACGAAGGAGAACATCATGAAAGATCTGACCGATTTCGACGCTTACGACGTTGGCTTCGACATCCCCGCCAAGCCCGGCATGAACGAGGCCGACATCCAGACGCCCTGCCTGATCCTCGATCTGGACGCGCTGGAGCGTAATATCATCAAGATGGGCAACTACGCCAAAGCGCACGGAATGCGCCACCGGGTGCATGGGAAGATGCACAAATCCGTGGACGTTGCGCTGTTGCAGGAACGGCTTGGCGGCGCGGTTGGGGTCTGCTGTCAGAAGGTCAGCGAGGCCGAGGTGTTCGCGCGCGGCGGCATAAAGGATGTGCTGGTGTCCAACCAGGTGCGCGACCCGGTTAAGTTGGACCGTCTGGCGCGGATGCCCAAACTGGGCGCGCGGGTGCTGGTCTGCGTGGATGACCTCGCCAATGTGGCGGAGCTTTCCGACGCCGCGTCCCGCCATGGCACCGAGATCGAGTGCCTGATCGAGATCGACTGCGGTGCTGGACGGTGCGGGGTCACGTCTGCGGCGGCAGTGGTGGAGATCGCCAAGGCCATCGAAGCTGCGCCGGGGCTGAAATTCACCGGCATCCAGGCCTATCAGGGCGCCATGCAGCATCTGGACAGCTATGCAGACCGAAAGGCCAAGCTGGATATCGCCATCGCCCAGGTGGCCGAAGCGGTTGCGGCGCTGAAAGCTGCAGGGCTGGAGGCGGAACTGGTGTCTGGCGGCGGCACCGGCTCCTATTATTTCGAAAGTAATTCAGGGGTTTATAACGAACTTCAATGCGGATCCTATGCCTTCATGGACGCCGATTATGGCCGTATCCTCGATGAAAACGGCAAGCGGATCGACCAAGGGGAATGGGAAAACGCACTGTTCATCCTGACCAGCGTCATGAGCCACGCGAAGGCTGACAAGGCGATAGTTGATGCGGGGCTAAAGGCGCAGTCGGTCGATAGCGGACTGCCAGTGATCTTCGGGCGGGACGATGTGACCTACGCAAAATGCTCCGACGAACATGGCGTGGTCAGCGACCCGCAAGGCGCGCTGAAGGTCAACGACAAACTGCGGCTAGTGCCCGGCCACTGCGACCCAACCTGCAATGTCCACGATTGGTATGTGGGTGTGCGCAACGGCAAGGTGGAAGCGGTCTGGCCGGTGTCTGCCCGTGGCAAGGCCTATTGAGGTGGCGAGTATGACCCGTGAAACAGATGGCCTGCTGATCGTGGGCGAGGCGCTTTGCCAGGAGCTCATGGACCGGCCTGCCGCCTTTGATGCGGTGCAATCCGTCTTTGCCGCCATGGCCTCGGGCGAGGCGCGAAACTTTCCCGTGATCCGCGAGGCTTTGGGCCATGCAGATGCGCTTTACGGGTTCAAGTCGGGCTTTGACCGGGCGGGACTGACGCTCGGCCTGAAATCGGGGGGCTATTGGCCGGGGAACATGGCGAAGGGGCTGACCAATCACCAATCCACCGTGTTCCTGTTTGACCCAGACACCGGGCAACTGTCGGCTCTTGTGGGCGGAAACTACCTGACCGCCCTGCGCACGGCAGCATCGTCTGCGGTGTCCATCGCGCATCTGGCGCGCAAGGATGCCAAGGTTCTGGGCATGATCGGCGCGGGGCACCAATCCACCTTTCAACTGCGCGCCGCCGCCGAGCAGCGCAGGTTCGAAAAGGTGGTCGCCTTGAACCGGAACCCCGAGCGGCTGAACCGCCTTGCCACTGTCGCCGCGGAACTGGGGCTGGAATTCGAGGCGGTGACGCCAGAGGGTCTGGGGGCCGAGGCCGATGTGATCATCACCATCGTGTCCGCCTATGAACCACTTCTTATGCAAGAATGGATCAAGCCTGGCACCCACATCGCCTGCATGGGCACCGACACCAAAGGCAAGCAGGAGGTCGACCCCGCCCTGGTCGCGGCAGCCACGGTCTTTACCGATGAAATCGCGCAATCCGTCAGCATCGGCGAAGCGCAACATGCGGTGATCGCGGGTCTGATCGGCGCAGATCAGATCACTCCGCTTGGCGAGGTGATCAACGGCACCCACCCCGGCCGCCGGTCGGACGAGGAGATCACCCTTTTTGACGGCACAGGAGTGGGGTTGCAGGATCTTGCCGTGGCATCTGCCGCTGCGAAACTGGCAGAGGCTGCGGGCAAGGCCACGCGGGTCACGCTCTGACCGGGTCGGGCCGGGGTCAGTCGGGCCAGTTCCGGCGCAGATCCCAGGCCAGATCCTGAACCGAGGCCACGCGGGCCCCTCCGCCTGGCGTGGCCTCGATATACCCGACCAAAGCAAAGGGCAGATCGCCCGCCAACGCCCCGGCGACAATCCGGTCGATCAGGATCGTCTCGCGACCCGGTACAGCAGTACGGGGCAATTCCGCTTCGGCAAACATCAGCGCGATCAGCTCGGCACAGAACAAGGCCGACGCGTCGCCCGCATCAAACCGCATGTCGAAGGGCGTGCCCATCTGATCCATCCCCCGACGCAAGGCAGTGGCGCGCGTGGCGGGTGGCGGGCGCAGGGCGACGACGGCGTCGGTATCCAGCACCACCTCGGCGGGTGCCAAGCGCACACCACCATCTACCGCCTCCAGGTAGAGGTTTCCGTCGCGAATCTGCTGATGAAAGGGCACCAGTTCCGGCAGATGCCAAAGCCCCGCCTCGCGCAGTTGTGTCTCGGTTCCGATATAGGTCGCGCCATGGGTGAACTGACCGGGGATCAGCAGGCCCGACACGCGGTTGTCCGAATGGAAGAACACCAGATCCATGGGGCGCAGGCTGTCTTGCAACAGCGCCGTAGCCTCGGGCTGCGATGTCATGCGGCCAGGGCGAAACTGGATCAGCCCAAGCCGGCGCATGGTGCCGACATTGGCATCGGCCAGTTCGATCATCCAGTCAGGGTAAGACCCCGTCCCCTGACAGCAGCCTGCTGTGATATCGGCCGGGGCGGCCTGTGCGATATCTGCGGGAACCGGCTGATCGGAACAGCCTGCAAGACCCAGCAGAGCCATCCCTGCGACACCCGCTCGCCATCCTTTCATTGCGCACCCTTCCGCTCTGATGCGCATAGGATGGCAGATAAATCGCAGAAGGTCATTAGACGGCGCGCAAGCGGGTGCACAAACGCGAGGATGGCGGGCCCGGTGGGTCCAGCGCGGGACGGCATTTTCGACCTGTCAGGGGTGGAGATTGACCTCTCGCCAGGGGGCGGGGTCATCATTCCCCTCAACGGATCACTGCATGAGATAGTAGTGGGCGGGGCTCCTGACCGGGGCCCCGCCGCAATCACTGCGCCCCTCAGCCCCCGAACATGGAATTCGGGATCAGCAACGCAATGCCCGGGAACGCGATGATCAGCAGAAGGCCAATGATCATAGCGATCAGGAACGGCGTGACGCCCCTGAAGACCGTGGTTAGGGACACGTCCCCCGCCACGCCCCGGACGACGAAGACGTTGAGGCCGACGGGCGGTGTGATCATGCCCATCTCGATCACGATCACCGCTACGACACCGAACCAGATCGGATCAAACCCGTGCTGCAGGATCACCGGAAACACAATCGGGATCGAGATCACCAGCATCGACAGCCCATCCATGAACATGCCGAGCACGATATAGGCCAACAGAATGACGAAGAGCGTGCCATAGGCCCCTAGCCCGAGCGATTCCAACCCCGTGCCGAGCGTTGCGGGAATATGGGTTACTGCAAAAAACGGGTTCAGGACATTCGCCCCGATCACGATCGTATACAGCATCGCCGAGGTCTTGAGCGTATCGAGGATCGCACCACGAAATTTCTCAAAGCTCAACTTTCGCTGGACCAGCGCCAGGATCAGCACCAGCGAAGAACCGATGCCCGAGGCCTCGACCGGGGTGAAGACGCCCAGATAAATTCCGCCGATGGACACCACGATGACCGCCAACAACGGCATGGCACGGCCCAAGAGGACGAAACGCTCTGCCAATGGCACCGCCTCGCCTCGGGGACCAGCGGCCGGGTCGCGCGTTGCGATCAGCCAGATCGTGACAATGAAGAGGATGGTCAGCAGCAGGCCTGGCAGGATGCCCGCCATGAACAGCCGTCCGATCGATTCCTCGGTGAGGATTGCATAGAGAACGAACCCGGTTGACGGCGGAATGAGAAAGCCGAGTGTGCCGCCTGCGGCGATCGACCCGGTGGCGAGGCTGGGTGCATAGCCCAAACGCCGCATCTCGGGCAGCGCGACCTTGCCGAGCGTCACCGCCGTGGCCACGGACGACCCCGACACCGCGGCGAAGGCAGCGCATCCGAGGACCGACGCCGAGGCAAGCCCGCCTCTGGCCTGGCCAACCCAGGCGAAGGCCGCATCATAAAGCCCCCGGCTGAAGCCGGCAGCCGAGGAGATGTTGCCGAGCAGAATAAACATCGGCACCACGATCAGTGAATAGTTCGAGATCGCCGAGAAACTCTCTGTCAGGATCACCGCACCAGCACCGCGCGCGCCTTCTAGATACCAATAGCCGAAGAAGCCGACGAGCATCATAGCGAACGCCACAGGCGTGCGCAGGATCATCAGAACGAATAGGCAGAAGATGCCAACGAGGCCAGCGAGTTCGGGGCTCATGTTCCATGCTCCATCGCGTTTTCATGGCCGGCCAGACGCATGATGATCTGCTCGGCGAATATCAGAACGCACAGACCGCTCCCCGCTGCGAGTATGGCGTAGAAGGGCCAGAGCGGCAGGCTCAGCATGTTCGTCGTATCGTTGAATTCGTAGGTGTCGAGCACCTTGAGGATGGCACGGCGGCACAACAAGGCCAACACCAAACCAGACAGAAGACGCGAGCCAATATCCCCGATCAGCCGCCCCCATTTGCCGATGTGGTTATCCAGGACGTCAACCGCGATATGCGCGTTGTGAAAAGTGCAAAAGGGCAGCGCCGCCATCACCATGGCAACTGCGGTCAGCTGCACGATCTCGTTCACACCAAGGATCGGCTGGCCAACGACATAGCGCATAATGACAGATGCCGCGATGACACCCATCATGAACAGCAGGCAGATGCCCGCCAGTGTCGCCAGAACATAGGTCGCTCGCTCAAACAGCCGGGAAACTGAAGAAAGAGAGGTCATGGAAGTGCCTCCTAGTGGTTTGCGGTTTCGGCGTTTCGCTGTCGAAAAGATCAGGACAGACCGAACGCGAAGCGTAGTCTCTGAGGTCAGACGACCCACACAGGACGTGCGGGTCGTCGGATTTCGGCGGGCAAAAGATGCCCACCCAGCAGGTCAGTACCCCTGTAGGGCGGCAACATAGGCCGAGGCCTGCAGACCTTCAGCATCTGCGTCAGCGATGATCTGTTCCACCACCGGTCCGGATGCCGCGTTGAAGCGGTCGGCCTCTTCCGGGGACAGCTCGATCACCTGACGCCCCTCGGTCGCGGCAAACTGGGCCAGGGCGCTCTCGGCAACGGCAAGCCAGGCGGCGCTGCCATCGAGTGAGGCCTGGTGCCCTGCCTCGAGGATCGCGGCCTGATGCTCTTCAGACAGGTCGGCAAAGACGTCGCGGTTCATGATCAGATAGAAGAGCGAGATCGTCGTATCCATGCCATGCGTGATGTAGTTCGTGACCTCAGCCAGTCGGAACGCATTCAGTGTTGTGGCGTCAATCATGGCACCATCGATGACACCGGTCTGCATCGCGTTGTAGATGCCGGGTGCGGGCATAGAGACCGGGTTTGCCCCCCAGGCTTGAACAACAAGCCCCGCATTTCGAGACGGTACGCGGATATTCAACCCTTCGAGGTCATCAATGCTGTCAACCGGTGTATCGGCCATCAGCAGCAGGTTCGGCGCGTTATTCCACAGCCCGACCAGCTGTACGCGGCGGTACTCTTGCGCGAGCATGTCGAGATTGGCCTGAATGGCCGCGGTCCCGGTTTCGGCAGTGATGACGCCCGGCAGTTCAGCCAACAAGGTTGTCGGGAAATTGGAGGCGGTATAGCCCGGCAGGCTGAAGGCGAGATCGGCGACCCCGTCAACCACGCGGTTATACTGCTCTGCCGGTCCCGGTCCGAGTTCACCACCCATGTAGAGACGCACCGTCACCTCGTCGCCCGTTGCGGCCGCGATGGAGTCGGCGAAGGGCGTATAGACCTGCTCGACCACGAAATGGGTGGGCGGCGAGAAATCCGCCAACGAGAGTTCTTCAGCAGTTGCGGCTGTCGCAGCCAGTATCGATCCGGCGACAATCGAGGTGGTTAAGGTCTTGGTCAACATGCTGGTTTCCTCCCTATTGGCATGTGTGGTCCTAGCTCTGGCGGAAATTCATTTCTCCCGTTCCGCCGCTTCGAGATTCGACAGGAATCGTGTCATGACGCGCAGGAATGTTTCGAGGTCTTCGGAATCGACCCCTGCGACCATCTCGGCCTCACACTCAAGCGCGATTGCGAGGATCTGGCGATGCACCGACATCCCCTCTTCGGTTAGCCACCAGGTCCGTTTGCGCTCGTCCGAGGGCAGCGCTTCGAAATCCAGAAATCCCCTGGAATGAAGCGCCTTGAGCGAGCGGCTGACTGCGGCCTTGTCCAACCGAATGACCTCGCAGACCCGGTTCGCGGTGATCCGGGGTTCGATCATCAGCATCGACAGCACGCGCCAATCGACAATTCCGAGGTCGAATCTGGTGCGGTAGATGCCCGAGGTCTTGCGTTGCCAGGCCCCGTTGACTGCGTTCAGCAGAAAGGGCGCGTAGCGATGGATGTCGAGAATCTCGTTACCATTGCGGGTGACAACGGGGCTCGGCCGGTCTGGTAGTATGTCTTTGTGGTTTGTCATTATGCGGGGGTCCCTACTGTTAGAGCGGTCAGGTCATACCCGACCGCCTCTAGCATTGCACGGGTTGGCCCCGGGTGGGCAGACAGGCATTTACGTGCCTGCATATGTGTTTTGGCGTCATTGATGGTTTCGATCGCGGTCAGAATGTCATCGCGGAACCGAAAGACCCGCGTTGCGTCCCTGACGACGCTGCGATCCGAAGGGGCGGCGAGGCCCGCGATCTGAAGCTTCCAATCCGCCTGGTCGGACCAGAACCACGCCACAGCGTTATAGGTGAGCTTGGATCTGCCAACGATCTGTTTGGCGACCAAACGGGCGTGGTCGGTTGCGGCCTGCACGCTTTCGAGACGCACCAGACCGTCCGTGCCCGGATAGGGGAAGGCGGCGCAATCTCCGATTGCGAAAATCGCCGGATCCGAGGTTCGGAGCCCTGCATCGACGACAACGCCGTTTTCCGTTTCGAGCCCGGCCTCACTTGCAAGCATTGAATTCGGGCGAACACCTGCCGCAAGGAGCGTCAGATCAGCCTCAATAAACGTCCCATCGGCCAGTTTGATCCCGCGATCCTCAACCGCTGCCACCGCTGCGTTTAACAAGACCTTCGTGCCAAGCTCCGCGTGCTTGTCGAAGAACAGCTGTGACATCTCTGGCGACACCGCGCGCGCCATCAGACGGGGGGCAGCCTCTGCGACCGTCACGTCGTGGCCGAGCCCCAAGGCGACTGCCGAAAACTCCAATCCGATGAAGCCCCCGCCGATGACAGCGATCTTCAATTTGCGGTCCAGGGCGGACCTCAGACCTTCGGCATCCAAAAGGGTTCTGAGATTGAGCGCGCGTTCAATACCGGGGATCGGAGGCCGGAAATTGTGCGTTCCCGTCGCAAGGATCAGGTGGTCATAATCCCAATGCCGCGTTCCGGCGTAGACCCTGCGGGTCTGACGGTCGATACGGTCTACCGTCGTGCCGGGTACGAGCGCTATGTCCTTCTTTTCGAAGAACAGCTCGGGCCTTAGAGTCAGTGGGCCAGCATCTCCGGTCTTCAGATAGGCTTTGGACAGGGGCGGGCGTTGGTAGGGCAGACCCGGTTCGGCACCGATCAGGGTGATCGACCCGGCATGGCCCTCTTGCCGCAGGGACATGGCTGCCTGTAATCCGCCCTGCCCCGCCCCGATGATGATGACGCGGCCGTTGCTCATATCTGGTCTTCCGGCAAATGCACGATGAGCCCGTCAAGCTCATCCGTGATCTTGATCTGGCAGGACAGGCGCGAGGTTTCACGCAGCTCTGACGCGGCGCATTCCAGCATGTCGTCTTCACCGTCCATGCGTTCGCCGGTTTTCTCGGCCCAAGCGTCATCGACATAGCAGTGGCAGGTCGCACACATCATCGACCCGCCGCATTCCGCCACGACCGCATCAATGCCATTCGCAACGGCAACGCTCATCACGCTTTCACCCTCCTGGGCGTCGACCGTCGTTTTGGTTCCGTCGAATTCGACAAAGGTGATCTTGGGCATGAGCTGAACCTCAGTTCGGGATGAATGTGATGGGCAGCGTGTCGAGCGCATGGATCGAGTTATTAGGGCGCCAGACGGCCTCACCAGCCGGTTCGATCCGGTCGACCTTCTCGATCAACACCTTCAAAACCGCCTCAAGCTCGCCCCGCGCGATGTTCTGCCCGACGCAACCATGGATCCCTGCACCGAATCCCAGGTGCCCCCTTGGGCGGCGGTCGACACGGAAGCTTTGCGGGTCTTCCCACTTGTCAGGGTCCATATTCGCTGCGCCAAGCACGCAGAGGATCTTGGTTCCCTCTTCAACGGGGAACCCGGCGATTTCTGTGTCCCGACCAGCCGTGCGACCAAAGGTATGAACCGGCGAGGTGTAGCGAAGAACCTCATCAAACGCAGGCCGCAGAAGGCTCGGATCGGCTTTCAACCGCTCCCATTCTCCTGGGTTCTGGGACAGGCACCAAAGCGCGCTGCCGATCCCTGTAACCGTGGTATCAACCCCCGCAGAGAGGAAGGATCGCACCAGCATAGACGCTTCGTCATGGGTGATCTCGCCTGCGTCGGCATCCGCGTAGATACGCGCGCCAAGCCCGTCCTCGCTTAGCCGGTCACGGGCACAGGCCCCGTTGATCCATGCCACGATCTCGGTCTCTTTTTCCATCGAACGGCGGCGGATTTCATTGTCTGGCCCGACCGCGTTGAAAACCATCGCACCGTAATCGACCAGGTAACGCGCATTGCTGTCGTGCATTCCGACCGCCTTGGGAAACACGGTCGTCGGGAAGACTTCGGCGAACTCGGAAACCGCCTCGATCGTGCCCTTCTCAAGCACCGAGTCGACGATGCGTTCTGCCGTATCGCGAAAGAGCTCCGCAAACCCCTTCACGACCTTCTGCGAGAGTGCACGGGCCATGACCTTGCGGGTCCGGGTGTGTTCAGGCGGATCTACTTCCAAAATGATCGACGGCTTGCGCCAGGGTTTTTCCAGCTTGAAGTCGTTCAATCCGACACCGCGCGACGAGACGAAATTCTCGTGATCGCTGAACACCTTTTGGGTGGTCTCATAGCGACCAACGGCAAGGACGCTGTAGCGGGGAAGGTAGACCGGCTCACCCTTGGAACGCAGCTCGGAATAGTAAGAGAGCGGATTTTGCAGAATACCCGGATCGTAGGGATCGACATCCCACACCGGCATTCCATCGGGTGGCGTGATACGCCGGTGGCCTTCAACCATACCCATCGAATAACTCCTCCCTTGAACGTTATTTGAGTTGATTCCTCAACTGGTGACGGGTTTATGGGGCACGAGTTGATTTGTCAACTAAAATTCAGAACCGGGTGATTTGGGGTGCTCTAGCGTTGAACCGCGATACGATGCGTCCAGCCCAATGGTAAGGCCCCCAGTACGAAAGCTGCTAGGCGCCTCGCGCCTTTCCGTGCTGATGATCTCAACGCGAAGACTGCTCACACGACATTTCAGGCAATGTCTGAAGCGCTAGGGTCCAACAACCAGGTGGCTGCCTGGGCGGTCCAAACTCGATATATGTCGAGATTTTTTAACTATGACAGATGTTTATGATGACTTCATGGTGCGGGTGGGCTGCCGCAAACAAGCGTATCATGTCTTGCGTCAGCCCCATTACGACCGTTTCGGGCGAGATCATAAGGGTGGGTTTTGGGCTTATCGCACCCACCGGGCAGTGTTGCTCAATGTCTGTTCCAAACGCTCGATAAGGCATAGTGAGATCCCGTTCACGAACGGGGTGTCGATATCAGCCACAGGTCAGTCCGATATCGCTTGCTCGCCTCAGGTGATGACGTCTGGCGTGGTTCTGCCGATTCTGTTCGTTATCTCTGCGACGGCATCGGCTGCAGCGATGACAGACGCCAGTGCCGCTTGGGGGTCCTGCGCAAGCGCATCCGGTTCGGATTCTATCCGTTCAAGGTAGACACGCAGCGTTGCACCCTCTGTGCCGGTGCCGGACAGGCGGAACACGGCACGGCCACCACCTTCGAAATAGATGCGGATCCCCTGCCCTGTCGATGTCGAGCCATCCACGGGATCGTCATAAGCAAACTCATCTGCCCCCGAGATCGTCAGCCCGGCAGCCGACTGACCCGGCAGCTTATCCAGGCGGGCGCGCAGATTGTCGATCAGGGCGTTGGCCACGGTGCTGTCGACAGCCTCGTAGTCATGGCGTGAATAATAGTTCCGACCGTATCGCCCCCAATGTTCCGCCATCAGCTCCGCCACGGACTTTCCGGTAACGGCCAGGATGTTGAGCCACAAAAGAACCGCCCACAGCCCGTCCTTTTCCCGCACATGGTCGGATCCTGTGCCGGCGCTTTCCTCTCCGCAGATCGTGACCTTGCCCGCATCGAGCAGATTGCCAAAGAACTTCCAGCCGGTCGGCGTTTCGAAATGCGCGATGCCCTTTGCCTCAGCCACGCGATCCGCCGCGGCCGAGGTGGGCATGGACCGGGCGACACCAGCCAGCCCGCCGGAATACCCCGGCGCCAGATGCGCAAGGTCAGTCAGCAGCGCAAGGCTGTCGGAAGGGCTGACATAGCAATGCGCCCCGACGATCATGTTGCGGTCGCCATCCCCATCCGAGGCCGCGCCGAAATCGGGGGCATCCGGGCCATACATGACGTCCATCAGCGCCTTGGCCCAGACAGGGTTCGGGTCCGGGTGACCACCGCCGAAATCGGGGCTCGGGGTGCCATTGACGACAGTCCCGGACGGAGCCCCGAGCCGATTTTCCAGGATCTCACGCGCATAGGGGCCAGTCACGGCGTGCATGGCATCGAAACACATACGGAAGCCGCCACTGAACAATCCGGCAATCGCGCCGAAATCGAACAGCTCTTCCATCAGTTCCGCGTAATCCGACACAGGGTCAACGATCTCGACCGCCATGTCGCCAAGATGGCTCTCCCCAAGGGCGTCGATCTGAACGGCGTCGGCCTCGAGGATACGGTAGGACGAGATATCCATGGTTCGGGCATAGATCTGCGCGGTCACAGCTTCCGTCGCGGGGCCACCATTGGGGCCGTTGTATTTCAGGCCGAAATCCTCATCCACGCCGCCGGGGTTGTGGCTGGCCGACAGGATCAGCCCGCCATCAGCGCGGCGTTTGCGGATCAGGTTCGAGGCAGCCGGTGTCGACAATAGCCCCCGCTGCCCCACGATGCATCTTGCCACCCCGTTGGCTGCCGCCATGCGCAGTATGATCCCGATGGCACTATCGTTATAGTATCGCCCGTCCCCCCCGATCACGAGCGTCTTGCCGGTTACACCGCCGATCCCGTCGAAAATCGCCTGAACGTAATTCTCCAGGTATCCAGGTTGCATGAAGACGCGTGTCTTCTTGCGCAGGCCGCTGGTGCCCGGTTTCTGGTCATCAATCGGTGTCGTTGCAATCGTCTGAATGGTCATATCATGGCCTTTCTAACTTCCTTGGCCGCACCGGCGGTTGGCCTGCCTGAAACCGGACGCAGCTCAAACGCCACAACGCTGTTATCAGCGACGCTCACCCTCCCGTGGCGTGGCGCGGCCGCGCTTTGTCCGGACGTATCGATCACGCGCTGCCAGCGATGTCCCGGCAGGGTTTCAGGCAGAAAGGCCGTTGTCTTTCCGCCTGCATTGAACATCAGGAAGATCGCGCCGAAACGGGGTTCGTAAGCCGGAGTGCCGCGCGCCATACGCATCTCGACCCCAAGAAACTTAAGGTCTGGCTGGCGCCAGTCCTCTTCCGACATTGCCGCGCCGTCTGCACGGCGCCAGAAAACATCCGGTTTACCATCCACGGCGCGCTTACGAGAATGCAAAAAGCGTTTCTGGCGCAGAATGGGGCTCGCCTTGCGAAAAGCGATCATCAGGCGGCAGAAGGCGAGGAAATCCGGGTCGGCTTCGTCCCAGGTGACCCAGCCAACCTCATTGTCCTGGCAATAGGCGTTGTTGTTGCCCATCTGCGAATTGCCAAGCTCATCGCCCGCCAGGATCATTGGGGTTCCTTGGCTCAGCATCAGCGTGGCGAACATGTTGCGCCGCCTCTGAGCCCGCAGGGCAAGAATGGCTGGATCGTCTGTCGGCCCTTCCTGGCCGCAATTGTCGGAAAAATTGTGATCGTGCCCGTCCCCGCCGTCTTCGCCATTGGGCCCGTTATGCTTGTGATTGTAGCTGACCGTATCCATCAGCGTGAAACCGTCATGGGACGTAATGAAGTTGATGGAAGAGGTCGCAGGGCGTCCATCATGATCAAAGCGCAGGGCAGAACCGGTGATGTTTCCAGCCAGTTTACGGGTAATGCTGGCATCCCCGCGCCAGTACTTCCGGACATTGTCGCGATACTTGTCGTTCCATTCGGTAAAGGGCGACGGGAACGCACCCAATTGGTAGCCACCGGGGCCGACATCCCAGGGCTCGGCAATCATCTTGACCTTGTTCAATACCGGGTCCTGCCGGATGGCGCGGCAGAACGGCCCGTCCCGGTCGAAACCGCCAGAGGTGCGCGCAAGCGTCGATGCCAGGTCGAAGCGGAAGCCGTCGACATGCATCACCTCGACCCAGTACCGCAGGCTGTCCATGACCATGCGCAGCACGAAGGGATGATCGAGATCCAGCGCGTTACCGCATCCGGTGTCGTTGACGTAAAAGCGCTTGTTCTCGGCCAGCCGGTAGTAGCTTGCATTGTCCAGGCCCCGGAAACTCAACGTCGGGCCGCGTTGGTCGCCCTCGGCCGTGTGATTGTAGACCACATCTAAGATGACCTCGATGCCAGCCGAGTGGAATCGTGCGACCATCTGCTGGAATTCCGAGATGTCCTGGTTGCTTAGATAGCGCGGCTCTGGCGCGAAGAACCCGTAGGTCATGTATCCCCAGTAGTTCCGCAGCCCCTTATCCACGAGAAACCGGTCATCAACCGATGCCTGCACCGGCAATAGCTCGATTGCGGTCACACCGAGGTCGGTGAGATGATCCAGCATCTGTCCCGATGCCATGCCGAGGAACCGCCCGGCGTGCGCGATGTCCTTGCGCTGAGCGGTCAGGCCCTTGACATGCGCCTCGTAGAGGATCGTTTCGTTCCAAGGTGTATCGAGCCGAAGGCGTTCCCCACGCCCCCAGGTAAAGGACGGGTCCACGACGACCGAACGCGGCATGTAGGGGGCACTGTCCCGGGTGTCAAAGCTCATGTCCCCATGAACATGGCCGATCTCGTAACCATAAAGCGCGTCGTTCCAGGTGGGGTGGCCCGCAATACGCTTTGCGTAAGGATCAAGCAGGAACTTGTGCGGGTTGAAACGGTGCCCCTCTTCCGGTGCATAGGGGCCATGAACGCGGTAGCCATATTGCTGCCCGGGACGCAGGCCCGAGATGTAGCCATGCCAGATATGGCCTTCGCGCTCGGCCAGCTCTATCAGATAGGTTTCCCGCCCTTTTTCGTCACACAGGCACAGGGTTACACGGGTTGCGTGTTGCGAAAAGACAGCGAAGTTGACCCCTTCGCCATCGAAAGTTGCACCAAGCGGGTTTGGCCGCCCTGCACTCAACTGAAATTGGGTCATTCAGCGGCCTCTAGAAGCTCAGTGTAAAGCGTGGCGTAGGCGGATGCTGACGGGCCCCAGCCAACGGGGTGTGCCATCGCGTTCCGCTGAGCTTTCGACCACAGCTTGGGGGTGTCGAATAGATCGCAGAGCTGCTTCAGCGCATTCGAAAGCGCGTCAGCGTTCACCGGATGGAACTGCACGCCGGTCGCAACCTGGCGCGCCATCGTCGCCGGGGAGACGGGAATGACTGTATCTGCGAGCCCCCCGGTCAGCGCCACGACGGGAAGCGTGCCATAACGCAGCCCGTAAAGCTGGGTCAGCCCGCAAGGTTCAAACCGTGATGGGACCAGGATCGCGTCCCCGCCCGCGATCATGCGATGTGACAGCGCCTCGTCATACCCGATGCGCACAGCAACATTGGGGTTGTCGATCCGTTGAAACGCAGCTTCCAATGCCGGGTCGCCCGAACCCAGCAAAGCAAGTTGCCCACCACGGTCCAAAAGGACCGGCAGCGCCTCGAGCAGCAAATCCAAGCCCTTCTGCTCGGTCAGCCGTGAAACGACGACACAAAGCGGGCCCTTGGCCTGTGGCAACCCCAACTCCTCCTGCAGGGCCACGCGGTTTGCACGTTTGCCACGAGGGGTCTTGTAGGTGTGAACAAGGTCATCATGTTCAGGAGACCAGACATCGAGGTCGATGCCGTTCAGGATTCCGCTCAGGTCATCACGCCGGGCACGCAACACACCGTCCAGCCCCATGCCGAATTCCGGCGTCATCAGTTCTTTGGCATAGGTTGGCGAAACCGTGGTCAGCTTGTCGGCACAGACCAGCCCCAGTTTCAGGGCGGAAATCTGCGCCCAGTATTCCGCCCGTTCAGAGGTCAGATCCCCCGCCGCGATCCCCAGCTTTCCCGCCTGGGTCATTGGCGTGAGTCCCTGGAATGCAACGTTGTGGATTGTCAGAACACTTGGAACCGGCACCCCGTCGCGCTTGAGGTAATACGGCAAAAGCCCCGCCTGCCAGTCATGGCAGTGCACAAGATCAGGTTGCCAATCGCCTAGGCGACCGGCCGCGATATCGGCACCCACCATGCACAAGGCTGCGAAGCGTTCGGCGTTATCCGGCCAGTCACGTCCATCCGGCCCGAGATAGATGCTGCCCTCGCGATCATAGAGATGCGGCGCGTCCAGAACCAGAAGATCGAGACCTGCAGTGGTCCCTGACAACAGTCGAGCATCGCCGCCGAAGCAGTTGTCCAACTCTGCCACGATCTGCGTATTCTCAAGCGCAGCCATCACCGCCGGGTAACCGGGCAGCAAGCTGCGCATTTCGACCCCCTGCCCTGCAAGAGCGCCGGGCAGCGCGCCTGCCACATCGGCAAGGCCCCCTGTTTTGACAAGGGGCACACATTCCGAAGCGACAGAGAGAACCTTGATCATTGCGCGTCCAGCCACCTTTCAACCATCGGCTTCGTGATAAGCGTCGTGCCCTTTTCCGACACCCGAAAGAACTTGGCATCTTCCACCGGATCCTCGCCCACGACCAGCCCTTTCGGGATCTCAACGCCCCGGTCAATCACGCATTTCCGCAAGCGTGCGGACCGATTGATGACGACATCGGGCAGGACGACGGAATGGTCGAGTACTGCGTAGGAATTCGTGTGAACCTGTGTGAACAGAAGCGAATTGCGCACCTCGGTGCCGGAAATGATGCAGCCCCCGGATACCATCGAGGAGATCGCAACGCCGCGCCGGTCCTTTTCGTCGTGGATGAATTTGGCTGGCGGGACGCTTTCCGAATAGGTCCAGATCGGCCAGCTCTGATCCCACAGGTCCAGTTCGGGGGTGAAATCGGTCAGGTCGATATTCGCCTCCCAGAAGGCGTCGATCGTTCCGACGTCTCGCCAGTAGCTCGGCGCGCCATCCGCGCGGACACAACTGTCGTCAAATCGATGCGCGATGGCTTTGCCGTTTTTCACAATCTCCGGGATCAGGTCATTCCCGAAATCGTGGGAAGAATTCGTATCCGCCGCATCCTTCAGAAGCAGCTCGCGCAGGAAAGCCCAGTTGAAGACGTAGATGCCCATTGAGGCCAGCGCCTTGGTCGGGTCTTCCGGCGTGCCCGGTGGATCAGCCGGTTTTTCGAGGAACGAGGTAATACGGCTTTCGGTATCGACGGCCATCACACCGAAGGCGCTCGCCTCTTCGCGCGGGACCGTCAGGCACCCGACGGTCACGTCGGCCCCGGCCTCCACATGCTGACGCAGCATGATTTCGTAATCCATCTTGTAGATATGGTCGCCCGCGAGGATCACGATGTATTCGATGCCATAGCTGTCCACGATATCGATGTTCTGCGTTACCGCGTCGGCCGTTCCGCGATACCACATATCCTCGGACACGCGCTGTGACGCCGGCAGGATATCGATAAACTCGTTACGCTCGGCGCGGAAGAAGTTCCAGCCGCGCTGACAATGGCGGATCAGCGAATGCGCCTTGTACTGCGTTGCGACCGCCATGCGGCGAATGCCAGAATTCACGGCGTTGGACAGGGCGAAGTCGATGATCCGGGTCTTGCCCCCGAAATAGACGGCCGGTTTGACCCGTCGATCGGTAAGCTCTTTCAGGCGCGATCCGCGCCCTCCGGCCAGTACGAATGCCATCGATCTTTGCGACAGCCTTGTCATATCCGCCATGTCATATCCTCCCTAGGGCTGATGCCGAAAGATGACCGTGGCCAGTGGTGGCACGGTAATCTCGACGCTTTGCGGCAGCCCGTCCCAGTCGCCCTCCCGGCTCTGGACGGTGCCGCCATTTGTTCTGTCGCCGCCACCATAGGCCGAGGCATCCGTGTTCAGAACCTCCTGCCAGGATCCCGACGCAGGCACCCCGATACGCCACCGGCGTTCGACCGGGGTGAAGTTGCAGGCCACGACGCAAGCCGCATCGCCGTCCTCCCCGAACCGAGCGAAAGCGGTCAATGACAGGTCTGGGTCGTTCGCGATCCAGCGAAACCCGCTTGGGTCGCAATCGCGTCGGTGCAAAGCGGGGGTGTCGCGGTACAGGTGGTTGAGATCGCGCACCAGCGCCTGCACGCCCTGTTGCAGTGGCCCGTGCAGCGCGTCCCAGTCCAGCGACACGTCGTGGTTCCACTCTGACCACTGCGCAAACTCGCAGCCCATGAACAGCAGCTTCTTGCCGGGATGCCCCCACATGAAACCGTAATAGGCGCGTAGGTTGGCGAATTTCTCCCACTCGTTGCCCGGCATCTTCTCGATCATCGAGCCCTTGCCATGCACGACCTCATCATGGCTGATCGGCAGCACGAAGTTCTCCGAGAACGAATAATCGATCGGGAAGGTCATCAGGTGGTGATCGTACTTGCGGTGGATCGGGTCCTTTTCGATGTAACGCAGGGTGTCATTCATCCACCCCATGTTCCACTTGAACCCGAAGCCGAGCCCGCCCGCATCGACCGGAGTCGACACACCGGGAAAGGCGGTGGATTCCTCGGCCACCGTCATGATCCCGTCGACCTGCCCGTAGCAGGCAATGTTCATTTCCTTCAGAAAGTCGATGGCTTCGTAGTTTTCGCGCCCGCCATCCCGGTTCGGGATCCAGGCATCATGGGCACGCGAATAGTCGCGGTAGAGCATCGAGGCGACCGCATCCACGCGTAGCCCGTCCACATGATACTCCTCGAACCAGTAGAGCGCGTTCGCAGTCAGGTAATTCTTCACCTCGCTGCGTCCGTAATTGTAGATCAGCGTGTTCCAGTCCTGGTGAAACCCTTCGCGCGGGTCCGCATGTTCATAAAGATGCGTGCCATCGAATGTCGCAAGCCCATGGGCGTCGGAGGGAAAGTGCCCCGGCACCCAGTCAAGAATAACGCCAAGACCGGCCGCGTGCGCCGCCTCGACCAGCGCTCGGAAATCGTCCGGCGGGCCAAAGCGGATGGTGGGTGCGTACATGCCAAGCGGCTGATAGCCCCACGACCCGTCAAAGGGAAACTCGCTGATCGGCAGGAATTCGAGATGCGTGAACCCCATCCACTTGGCGTAACCGATCAGATCCTCGGCCAGTTCCTTGTAGCTGAGTCTGCGGTTGCCTTCGGCCCGCCGCCACGATCCCAGATGCACCTCGTAGACTGATATGGGCTTGTCACGCTGCTGCGCCCCAGCCCGGGTTGCCATCCAGTCAGCGTCATTCCAGCGGTAGCCGGAAATATCGCGCACCACAGAGGAGGTCTCGGGCGGGTGCTGTGCCCCGAACCCTACCGGGTCGGCTTTCAGGAAAGGGGCCCCATCGCGCGGCGCGATTTCGTATTTGTAAAGGTCCCCGTCACCCAGTCCGGGCAGGAAGATTTCCCACACCCCCGTGACACCAACCCGGCGCATCGGATGGCGGCGACCATCCCAGACGTTGAAATCGCCCACGACGGACACGCGCACCGCGTTTGGTGCCCAGACCGCGAAATGCGTGCCAGCCACGCCGTCCAGCTCGGTCACATGCGCGCCGAGCGCGCGCCAAAGCTGCCGGTGGGAGCCTTCACCGATCAGGTATTGATCCATCTCCTGCAGGATCGGCCCGAACCGGTAGGGATCTTCGAAGGTCCATATCGCGCCGTCGGCATAGGTGGCGGTCAGCTTGTGCGTGAACTTGGAATTCGGCACCTGCGCGGCAAAAAGCGGGCCCTCCAACCGTGTGAGAGGCACCTTCTTTCGCCCGACCGTTGCTGTCACATCCTCGGCGTCAGGCACCAATGCGACGCACCAGGCTTTTCGACCGGACATGTGCACCCCTAGCACGTCGAACGGGCGGTCGTGGCGGGCGTGAAGCAAGGCCTCCACATCCGCCTGGGTCATATGCGGCGGTAATGCAGGGGAGGCTGTTGGTTCCAAGACCGAACCCATCAGGACACCCGGCCTACGACAAATCCGCTGGCGCCCAGTTGCAGCGTGCGTCCTTTAATCCCGGCGGCCTCATGCAGCACGGGATCGACACCGATGGGAGGCTCCACCGTCACGGGCGCCGCAGAGAGATTGTAGATACAGACCATGCCTTCTCCTCGCCGGAAGCCTAGCACCGGTTCGGGGAAATCCAGAAATACTGTTTTGCCGTCACGCAGATCGGCTTCTGCCCTGCGCAGGGCCAGCATCTCCTTGTAAAACTCCAGAACGCTGTTTTTTCCCTGTGTGGAAACGGCGCGCGCCTGTTGTGGCGGCTTCACGGGCAACCATGTGCGATTTGCCTTGGAAAACCCACCGTTCGGCGCGTCCTTGTCCCAAACCATCGGGGTCCGGCAGCCATCGCGCCCGGTTTTCTCGGGCCAGAAGTTGATGCCTTCGGGGTCTGTCAGTTCTTCGAAGCTCAGCACTGTATCAATCTGCCCAAGCTCTTCGCCCTGGTAAAGGCAGATCGAACCCTCGAAGCTCAGCAGCAGAGCCGCCGCCTGTTTGGCCAGCGCGTCCTGGTCCTTGGCATGGTCCAGCCAGCGCCCGACATGGCGGGGAACATCGTGGTTAGAAAAGGCCCAGCACGGCCAGCCATCGGGCGCCCCCTTGAAAAAGGCTTCGATCCGGCTGCGGAAATGCTGGGGTGAGAAATCTGGCCCGAGCAGTTCAAAACTATAGGCCATGTGCAGGCGCTTCGAGCCAGAGGTGTATTCCCCCATCAAGTCAATCGAATGGTGGCTGTCACCGACCTCGCCCACCATCGTGCGGTCGTCATATTCATCCAGAAGCGCACGCAGACGCTCCAGGAATTGGATGTTTTCGGGCTGGTTCTTGGAAAACAGCGTGTACTGCATTTCAAACGGGCGTACTGCCTGCTGTGCCCAGGGCAGCGGGTTGGCGGCATTGTCGCGTAGCATCTTGTCATGCACGTAGAAATTTACGGTATCCAGCCGGAACCCATCTACGCCGCGATCCAGCCAGAAGCGGACGCAATCCAGCAAGTAATCCTGAACTTCGGGATTGTGAAAATTCCAGTCCGGCTGTTCCCGCAGGAAGTTATGGAAATAGTATTGCCGCCGCCGCGCATCCCATTCCCATGACGACCCGCCGAAGATCGCCAGCCAGTTGTTGGGCGGCGTCCCGTCAGGCTTGGGATCTGCCCAGACGAACCAGTCGGCCTTCGGGTTGTCGCGGCTCTGACGGCTCTCAAGGAAAAAGGGGTGCTGATCTGATGCGTGGCTCAGGACCTGGTCAATAATCACCTTAAGGCCGAGCGCATGGGCCTTGTCCAGCATCGCGTCGAAATCGTCCATCGTGCCAAAGGTCGGATCAATGTCGCAATAATCCGAGACATCATATCCCATATCCGCCATCGGAGAGGGAAAGACAGGGCTGAGCCAGATTGCATCGACGCCGAGCGCAGCAATATGATCAAGGCGTTGCGTGATGCCCTTGAGATCGCCGATCCCGTCCCCATCGGAGTCCATGAAGGATCTTGGATAAATCTGATAGGTCACCGACCCGCGCCACCAGTCCTGCTTGCTCGCCATTCACAAAGTCCCTCTAAACATAGAATGTTAGCCCTAACATTCGCGCCTGTTCTAGGTCTCACCCCACAGTACTTCAACCGATTCAACCCATCTGATGGAAAGGAGGGACAGTCTGTGCCCGGCATACATCATTTGGTGGCATTCCAGTGGATGAGAAACGTTGATGCAGTCAGACCAATTCCAACCGGCCTGCACAAGGACAATAAACCCGCCCCGATTTCCGCGCAGAGCCTCGTCAGAAATGGCCTGCCAACGTGGACTGGCGGCTTAGAGCCAGGCCAACGACGCTGACGGGTTCGAAAAAACGTTTAAGCTAAGGGGTACGCGCTTGCATCCCAGGTTGGAAACAGCTCAAGGCAACCGTCAAATACGACGAACGCCGCAACCGCATCGAGATCATGTTCGGCAGGTTGAGGGATTGGCGGCGTGCCACGAAAAGACACGATAGGTCACGAATGGCTTTCCTCTCAGCCATCGCTCTCGCCGCGCTCATCTTAGTTGCTGTTAACCTCAATGAGTCCAGAGCCTACGGCACAGAGCAAACTGTCGAAAAAACAGGAGAACAAATTGCGCATGACGCATAGAATTCCCACTTCTTTTCGTGGAACTTCAAAGTGGTGCGGGTGGAGGGACTTGAACCCCCACGCCTTGCGGCGCCAGAACCTAAATCTGGTGCGTCTACCAATTTCGCCACACCCGCACGAACCGCCCGGAAGCACCGGCGGTGGCGGGTCTTTAGCAAAGCCAAAGGCCGGTGGCGAGAGGCATTTTTAGAGAATTGCGTCTTTCGTGCGGAGAAAGGTCTTGGGTCGGATGGGGCCTTTGGGTTAACCTGATCGTAACACATGGCGAGGCAACATCGCCGGGCATGAGCAGGACTTGGCATGACAGATTGGACCGGGAAATCCCCGTCTGGGGATGACAGCCATTCACAACCTTCCCACGCAGCGCTGCCACCGGGAACGGAGGTGTTGTCGCTGGCCGGGGCGTTGCCTGTTGAGGCGCTCTACCCCGGTGACAAGGTGATCACCCGCGATGCGGGGGCTCAGAAGCTGATCCAGATTGCCCGCCATGAGGTGCCCAAAGACATGCTGTTCGTGGCAATCCGCAAGGATGCGCTTGGCGGCAAACCAGCACGTGACCTGATACTGCCAGCCGGTCAGCGGATTTTGTTGCGCGATTGGCGGGCACAGGCGCTGTTCGGCACGCCGGCTGCGCGCGTTCCCCTGTCGCGCCTTGTCGATGGTGAGTTCATCCGCTGGACGGACGCCCGACCCGAAGCGCTGCTGACGCTTCACTTCGCGCAGGAACATATCCTTTATGCTGACGGGCTGGAGGTGATCAGCGCGCCGCCCATCCCCGCACATGCATAGATAGAATGCGGTTGCGCCTGTGGCGTGTCCACCGGCTGCGGCGCGCAAGGCCGCGCTAACTGAGCATTCCAGGCGGATTGCGTCGCAGCAAGCGGCTTTGCCGCTGTCGCTTGGCGTTTCCCCCTAGATCAATGGACCGAGCCCAAAGGATCAGGCTTGATCCGACAGGAGTTGGAGGACGCTCGGCATCTGCTCGGCCAGATCTTCGGCGACAAGACCAGCGCCAAAACTTCGTGCGGCTTCTGTGTGAAACCAGGCGGCGGCTTCTGCTGCGGGCTTGGGCGGCACATGGCGGGCAAGAAGGCCGGTGATAACCCCCGCCAGCACGTCACCCGACCCCGCGGTCGACAACCAGGGCGCGGCACGGTCATAGGCGGCGGAGTGGATGCACGCTTGCCCGTCCGGCGCGGCAATGACAGTGTCAGGCCCCTTGAAAAGCACCGCACACCCTGCACGTACGGCCGCCTCTCGCGTGGCGTCGAGCTTGGAATAGGCGGGGCCGCGCGTACAGGGCGCTGCCAGTTTCGCCGCGAGATCCGGGAACAGCCGGGCAAACTCGCCCCGATGGGGGGTCAGGACACATCTGTCATGCAGCTGCGCGAATAGGAGCCCCGGAGCGTCCGTGAAGGAGGTCAGCGCATCAGCGTCAAGCACCGTGCCCCGGCGGGCGGCAAGCGCCATGGCAACCATATCGCAAGTGCCCTGCCCAACCCCAAGCCCCGGGCCCAGGCAAAGCGCGTTCAGGCGTTCATCTGCCAGCATTTCGGCCAGCCCCTGCGCCCCGTCGCATTTACGCAGCATGATCGCCGTGAGCTGACAGGCACATTCCATCATCGCAGAGCCGGGGGCGGCCACCGTAACCAGCCCTGCCCCGATGCGAAGCGCGCCCCGTGCCGCCAATCGCGCCGCGCCGGAGCGGCCCATGGGACCGGATAGGACAAGGGCATGACCATGTTCGTATTTATGCGCACCAGCCCGTTTGTCCAAAGCGCCGGGCGCATCGACGAGGGTGGCAAGTGGACCAAGCCCACCCCCCGGCGGCGCCAGGGCACCGGGTGCGTCTGCGCGTCGTGGCTCCAGCCCGATATCGACAAGGGCGATCCTGCCGCAAGCCTGCGGCCCATCTGCCAGATAATGCCCCAGCCGGGCGCGGTGAAAGGTAACGGTCAGATCCGCATTGGGCACGCCGGCATGGTCTTCCACCAGCAGCCGGCCACTATCCATGCACAGCCCGGTTGGGCTATCCACCGCAACGTTGCGACAGGCCCTGCCCCGTTTGCTCCGACCGATGACCATGGGCGAGACAACCTCTTGCGGGACAAGACGGGTCAGGCCGGCGCCGAACACCGCATCGATGGTCAGATCAGCCGTGGCGGATACAATCGCTTCTTCGTCCCAGGGCAGCACCGCACCCAGAGCCTGCCAGCGCGCGCAATTCAGGGCCGCATCGGGCGGAAGCCGGTCCTGCTCACCATAGAGATATAGCGAAACCTGCCATCCCGCGTCATGCAACAGGCGGGCAATGACGAAACCGTCACCGCCATTGTTACCCGGCCCACACAGCACAAGCGCGCGCAACGACCCCGCGCGCAGTTCCGGCCATTGATCCATGATCGCGGTCACGACGCCCTGCCCGGCGCGCTCCATCAGGTGCTGGCCGGAGACCGTCCCGCTTTCCATCGCAGCGGTTTCGATCATGCGCATTTGTGCGGCGGTCAGCAGCTCTGTCATGGGGGTGGCGGCCTCTTCGCAAGTGGCGAGTTTACATGCTGCACATTTTTTGTGCAGGTTGCGCAGATTTTTGGCGAGCCCTATGGAATCCCTGCCAACAAGCCCCCCTCTGTCACGCTACCCGATTGCGACCCCGGTGGGAAAGTGGTGTCACAGGCCTGCAATACTCGGGCCAGAGGAGTCGGCAGACATGAAAAAGATCGAAGCCATCATCAAGCCGTTCAAACTGGACGAAGTGAAAGAGGCCCTGCAAGAGATCGGCATTCAGGGGCTTAGCGTCACCGAGGTCAAGGGTTTTGGACGTCAGAAAGGCCATACCGAGCTGTATCGCGGCGCGGAATATGTGGTCGACTTCCTGCCCAAGGTGAAAATCGACGTTGTCCTGTCCGATGACATGGTTGACGGCGCGATCGAAGCGATCGTGGACGCGGCCAAGACCGACAAGATCGGCGACGGCAAGATTTTCGTCTCGTCCGTCGAACAGGCGATCCGTATCCGCACAGGCGAAAGCGGCGAAGACGCTCTCTGAGCTGCCCCTTTCCCCTTACCAACAGTTAACTACTCTCAAGGACACATGGACATGAGCAACGAAAACGTTCTGAACCTGATCCGTGAAGAAGATATCGAATATGTCGATATCCGCTTCACCGACCCACGCGGCAAGCTGCAACACGTCACCGTGATGGCCGATCAGGTCGACGAAGACTTCCTCGAAGAAGGCTTCATGTTCGACGGCTCCTCCATCGCTGGCTGGAAGTCCATCGAACAGTCGGACATGAAACTGATGCCCGACACCGACAGCGCCTATATCGACCCGTTCTATGCGGAAAAGACCCTGTGCATTCACTGCACCGTGGTCGAGCCCGACACCGGCGAACCCTATTCCCGCGACCCGCGCGGCACCGCGCAGAAGGCCGAAGCCTATCTGATCTCCTCGGGCATCGGCGACACGTCCTATTTCGGTCCCGAAGCGGAATTCTTCCTCTTTGACGATGTGCGCTTCTCTGTCCAGATGAACAAGGTCTCCTACGAGGTCGACGCTCAGGACGCTGCCTGGAACTCGGACACCGAGTACGAAATGGGCAACATGGGTCATCGCCCCGGTATCAAGGGCGGCTACTTCCCCGTGAACCCGACCGACGCCGCACAGGACCTGCGGTCCGAGATGCTGTCCACCATGAAGCGTATCGGCATGAAGGTCGACAAGCACCACCACGAAGTGGCGTCCTGTCAGCACGAGCTTGGCCTGATCTTCGGCTCGCTCACCAAGCAGGCCGATGAGCTTCAGAAGTACAAATACGTGATCCACAACGTGGCCCACGCCTACGGCAAATCCGCCACCTTCATGCCCAAGCCGATTTCCGGCGACAACGGCACCGGTATGCACGTGAACATGTCGATCTGGAAAGACGGCAAGCCGCTTTTCGCTGGCGACAAATATGCCGATCTGTCCGACGAAGCCCTGTACTTCATCGGCGGCATCCTGAAGCACGCGAAGACGCTGAACGCCTTCACCAACCCGTCGACCAACTCTTACAAGCGTCTGATCCCCGGCTTCGAAGCCCCGGTTCTGCGCGCCTACTCTGCTCGCAACCGGTCTGGCTGCGTCCGGATCCCGTGGGCGGAATCGCCGAAGGCCAAGCGCGTCGAGGCCCGTTTCCCCGATCCGGCGGCAAACCCCTACCTGTGCTTCGCGGCCCTGCTGATGGCTGGTCTCGACGGCATCGAGAACAAGATCCATCCGGGCGAAGCGTCCGACAAGGATCTGTACGACCTGCCGCCCGAAGAGCTGGCCGGCATCCCGACCGTTTGCGCATCCCTGCGTGAAGCGCTGGAATGCCTGGAAGCCGATCACGACTTCCTGCTGAAGGGCGACGTGTTCACCAAGGACCAGATCGAAGGCTACCTGGAGCTGAAGTGGGACGAGGTTTACGCCTTCGAACACACCCCGCACCCGGTCGAATTCAAAATGTACTACAGCTGCTGATTTCAGCTATCAGAACAACGGAAAAGGGCGCCCTGGTGGCGCCCTTTTTTGTTACGCGGCCAGCAATGCCTGCCCGATCTTCTGGACATGCACCACATCCGTCCCGCAGCACCCGCCAAAGACGTTCATCCACGGAAACCTATCGCGCAATTCTCGATACTGTGCGGCAAGCTCATCGGGATTTCCTTCCTCCAGATGGCCGAGCTGACAAAGCGTTCCATGGTCGAGAGTCGAGGCATTGGCCCTGATCCCGCGAACCCTTTGCATCCATGGGGCGGGTTCCAGTGCCGGGCCGAAATCCAGCGGGTGGGAACAGTTGATCATGTAATATGCCGGGGCCGAACCTGTTGCTGCATCGACCTTTGCAATCGCCTCCTGCAGCGTTTCGCCACTTTTCATCCGGCGATCCTTATCCAAAGTAAATGAGATCACAGATGCAATTCCTGCCGCTTTTGCGGCACGGGCGATGCCGATGGCCTCTTCGCTCATGTTGAGCGTCAAAGCCGTTACCAGGTCTGCCCCACCATCGACAAAGGTGGCGATTTGCTCGGCATGATATGTCTGTGCTTTTTCAGCGGTCAGACCTTCGTTGCGTTGATAAGCATCACCCTTGGGGCCGATGCACCCACTGAGGATCACATTCGCGTCTGGCAATCCGGCTTCCTGCGCCGCGCGCCGGTAGAGATCCAGGCATCGCAGGTTCATTTCGGCCAGTCCCTCGGGTGAGTAGCCAAGCAACGCCCCCCAATCCCGGCTTGCGCGGTAACTGAGGCTGTCGAATATGAATGCCGTTTCCAACTGGCAGGCAAGGGTTGCGAAGGCGCGGTAGTAGCTAAGCAGGGCGTCATAGGCTGCCGAATCGTTGAGCAGGTGAAAAGCACTGAATTCCGGCAGTTCGAACCCTTTCTTGTACATCAGCCAGGTTTCGGTTCCTCCGTCTGTCAGGAATAGTCGTTCGGTCTGATGCGGAAGTGTTTTATCTGTCGTGATCATGGGCTGGCCCCTCCTCGGCTCCTTTGGAAAGGCTAGACGCTTCGTTGCGGCGGCGACAAACGAGAATAGATGCGGCAACAGGTTAGATATTCTATTCCATGCCGATTTCCGCTTGGCTCGAAATGCGTTTTGACAGCCGCAGGGCGCAAGCCTACCCTTTGGATATTCAATTTGACGTCATAGCCAGAGGATTGCCCATGAGACTCGTTTTCGCCGCTACCGCCATTGCCTTGTCCCTCGCCGCCCCGGCTGCAGCCCAGATGATGGGCAACACGCCCCAGGATATCATGAGCGTTGCGCAAGGCTTCGGTCCGGCGCAGATGGAAACATCGAACAGTGGTCAGCCAATGATGACCGGCACGATCGAGGGCAATAACTACGGCATTCTCATGTATGGCTGCGAAGATGGCGCCTGCGATTCCCTACAGTTCTTCGCCAGTTTCACGACGGAACGAAACGGCCTGACCTTGCTGAATCAATGGAACGAGGATCAGCGGTTCGGCGCGGCTTATGTCAGCCGCAGCGGCAGCGTGATCCTGCATTGGAGCGTCAATATCGACTTTGGCGTCTCACGGCAGAACTTCGCGGACAGCTTCGACATCTGGCGGCTGACACTTGCCGAATTCAGCAGCCACCTGACGCCATGACACCCGGACACGAAGGGAGATCAAAGATGATGCGCATATGGATTGCAGGGCTGGCCCTGCTGGCGACACCGCTTTCGGCGCAGACCGCGCCGGGGGATCTGTTGGGACAAGCGATGCTGCTTGGCCCGGCGCGGATGGAGGATGCCGGCGGCAGCCTGACCATTTTCGGAGAGGCCGGAACGGCAAGCTATGTCGCTATGGCTTCCGGCCCCGATTGCAGCAGCAGCGGCAGCAATTGCAGCAATCTCAGCTTTCAGGCTGTGGCACCTCCACCGTCCGGGGGCTCCGCTGTAGCGGATTGGCAGGCCGCCGGGCTTGGCGGCACAGTCAGCGTCGGGGGCGATGGCTGGCTGGTGCTGACCCACACGGCCTCTGCCGCTGATCCCGCCGCCGCATTCCAGGCCTGGGGTGGCTTGATGCAGGAATTCAGCGCCCGCTACGGAAACTGATGGATCGCGGCCCGATCCGGGCCGCTTTCCCCTCTGACCCTACGGGCAGGACTGGAACACGCCGTCCACCGGCATGGTGGTCCAGCAGATGATCCCGCCCCAGTGGTAGCCGCCAGCGCCCGACATATCGCGCACCTCGAACCAGGGGTAGCCGTTCATCATCACGCCAGTATTGGCGATGATCAGCAGGTCCTCCCCTTCCGCGAAACTGCCGATCCGGTCATATTCCATCCCCGGCCCGACGCGCACATTGCCGCCCCAGGATCGCGCCTGCACCGGGAACGTGCCGCCGCCCGCACTGACCGTCTGGCAGACAAGCATCATGTCCTCGACCCGCAGCTCGGCAGAATTGCCTTGCCCACGCAGTTCCATATTCGGACCCACATAGCGAAAGCCCGATCCTGTGGGGGCCGCTGTCAGCAGCGTGGCCGGTCCGGTCGCACCGCCGCCCGCGTCCGTGCCCATTGTGAAGCGGGCCTCTGCCCGGTCCGCCATCGCCGGATCAACGGTGACGATATAGCTGCCATCGCCAAGCGGGCCGCAGTCGAACTGTGTTTGTGCAGCCGCTGGCAAGGCCAGCAGCGAAACGGCCGCAGCAAAGACGAGACCTCTCATTCAACTAATCCTTTTTGATCAGGGATCGCAGGACGGCAGCGCGCCCTCCAGCGGTTCATAACCGGGGCAGATATCACCGCCCCAAACATACTCTGTCGACCCGGTCGGGTCATAAAGCTCAAACCAGGAATATCCTCCGGTTTGTTCCCCTGACCGGGACTGGAGATAGAGCCGGGTTCCCGAGGCAATTTCACCCGTTTCGGGCTGATCCGGCCCGGGGCCCGAACGCAATTCCCCACCGACAGACAGCGCCATCGCCGGGTAGTCGCCGCGCGGGTGATCCTGTGGCAGTTCCAGCATCGTACAGGGGATGATCGTATCCCCTACCTGCAACGAAGTATCCTCGGCCGCGAGGTCCAGCGAAAGATCTCCCGAGTGATAGCGGATCTCGCCCGCGCCATTCGCACCAATCCAGAGCATCTCATGTTCCCGCCGTTCGCCATCATGGTCACGCGGATAGAGAAACCGCGCTTCGGTTTGATTGGGGGACATGGGGCCCACCCGGATGACGGGCGGCGACTGGTCGTCGGTCATGCAGAAGAAATAGACGCGCGGGAAGGCCGCGGCTGGGCTGGCTAGCGCTATGGCACCGGCAAACAGGGCGAAACGAAGCATCTCAAAAATCCTTTTCCGTCATGAAACACGGAAAACTGCGCCGAGACACCGCCCCGGCGCAAGAGATTTCTTGGTTATTGAGAGGCTTCACCCTCCCCGGACGCATCATCTTCGGGTTGCGGTTCCGGCTCGGCAGAGATGCCGTCCTCGGGTGCGCAGGGGCCTGCGCGCAGGTCGTTAATCGCGGCCAGCGCCGTGTCGGCGGCCTCCGGGTCCAGCGTGATCTGCATGGGGGCGACCAGCGGATAGATCAGCTCACCCCGGTCGCCACGCATTTGCAGCACATGGGTGCGGGCCATGACGGGTCCGAAATTGCCAAGCAGCGCATCGGCCGAGAACATGCGCTGCGCGCGGGTGCGCAGGGTGCGCGCGCCGTTGATCGCATCGGGGTTTTCCTGATCGCCCTGTTCAGCTGCGGCAGTCCGCATGTCCGAGAAGATACCACCGGCGGTCTGGATCGCTTCCCACGCGGATTGCGAGGGCATCAGCATTACGCGCGTGTGGCCGTTCACCGTATCTTCGGCGGGCAGGATACCGGTCAGCGGATCAAGGTCGCGCAGGTCCATACGCAGAACCTGAACACCCACGGGACCGCCCAAGGTATAGCCTTGGTTGGTCATCAGCGTTTGCACGATCCGGCAGCCCTGAAGCTCCAGTTCGATGGCGGTGTATTCCCCGGTCTCTTCGTTCACGATAACGCCGGGGGATGCGGCGCGGATTGCCAGCTCCTCGGGGGTGGGTTCCTGCTGAGCGAGGGCAGGAACGGAGGTCAGCGTCAAAAGGGCAATGGATAGAATAAATTTCGATCGGAGCATAGGGGATCTCTCCTGTTAGAAAGGCGCGGCGGCACAATGGCATGAGGCGCCCCAAGGCGCCAGCGCCAAAGCACCGAACTATACGTTTGAAATGGCTCAGAGACGGGTGACGCGGTTGGCCAGGCGGGTCATCTGGCGGGCGCGTTGCGTGTTGCGCTGAATGGCCTGACGCTGATCGGGCGTCATCTGGTCGTCATCACGGTTGCCGAAGGCCGCGTTCACACCTGCATCGACGCCACGATTGATCACGCGCCGGAGCACGCGATTGAGGATCATATTGATAATGCGGTCCATGGGTCTGCCTCGAATCTGTTTGTTTTGTCCAGTTTGGCACGATTCCATGGCAGAAATGGGGCAATCCGGCTTTTACGGGCCAAACATATCCTCCTGCCCCGGTGCCGGATCCAGCGCGTCGTCTTCTCCGTCATCATCGGGGCCGGGAAACATGCCGGGCGGCGGGCGGTTGTCCAGCAGTCCCGCTTCACGCAGCTCCTTCAGGCCGGGCAGATCGCGGGTGGTTTCCAGCCCGAAATGATCGAGAAACTGCGGCGTCACGACGTAAGTTACGGGGCGGCCCGGCGTCATCTTGCGGCGGCCAAAGCGGATCCATTCCATCTCGATCAACTGGTCGATGGTGCCACGGCTAACCGAGACGCCGCGGATCTCTTCGATCTCTGCGCGGGTGCAGGGTTGGTGATACGCGATGATCGCCAGTGTTTCGATGGCGGCGCGGCTGAGCTTGCGGGTCTCTACCGTCTCGCGGTTTATCAGGAACGACAGGTCTGGCGCGGTACGGATGGCCCAGGCATCGCCCACGCGGGCGACATTGACCCCTCTGCCCTGATAGCGGCGCCGCAAAAGCACAATGGCCTCTGCCGCATCGCAGCCATGGGGCATCCGGTCCTGCATCGCGCGGGTGGTGAGGGGCTCGGCGGAAGCAAAAAGCATCGCCTCGACCATGCGCTCCTGCTCGGCCAGCGGCAGGGCCTGAAAGAGGCTTTCCTCCTGCTCGCGCTCTGCGGCCTCGTCCTGCTCGAAATCCGGGTCCTCAGCGGTCATTTGGGCCTCTTGGTCTGACTTGGATCGGCGCGAATGTCTCGGTCTGGCGCAGGGTGGCCTTGCCCGCCTTCACCAGTTCCAGGGAAGCTGCAAAAGTTGAGGCGGTTGCCGAGCGACGCTTCATCGGATCGCGCCGCCAGCCATCGGGGATGAAGGTCGAGATATCAACCCAATCGCCCGAAAAGCCGATCATCGAGCGCATCCGTTCCAACGCCTCCTCCATGGTGAAGATCGAGTCGCGGTCAAGCACGAAGGGGCGGAATTCATCGCGGGTGCGCGTGCGCGCATAGGCCTGCATCAGGTCCAGAAGCGACGCCGTATAGGTGACCTTGCGGGCGGTTTCCATCTGCTCGGGAAGGCCACGGATAAAGCGATCCTTGCCCAGTTGATCCCGCGCCATGATCCGCGCTGCCCGATCCCGCATCGCCTGCAGGCGTTTCAGCTGGAAGGCAAGATGGGCGGCCAGTTCCTCGCCGGTTGGCCCCTCTTCCGACGGGTCCGGGGGCAGTAGCAGCCGGGATTTCAGGAAGGCCAGCCAAGCGGCCATGACAAGGTAATCGGCGGCCAGTTCAATACGCAGCGAGCGGGCCTTTTCAACGAAGGCCAGGTATTGCTCGGCCAGTTTCAGGACCGAGATCTTACGCAGGTCCACCTTCTGCGTGCGGCTGAGCGTCAGCAACACGTCGAGCGGTCCTTCAAACCCGTCCACATCGACGATCAAAGCCTCAGCCGCGCGCCGTTCGGCGACGGAGTCCCAAAGATCTTCTGGCTGGCGATCTGTGCTGTCTGACATCGGGTCGGGTCCAAGGTGAAGGGGACCAAAGTCCCGGTCCGGCAAGAGAATGTCAAGATCACGCATGGGACGCCGGGACGCGATTTCGAAATCGCGTTTTTGCTCACCGCGTTTGGCGATCCAGCTCTGTCACATCAGAAGGGCGTTAAGCTCAGCCAAGGCAGCGTCGTCCGTCATGTCAACCGGAGCACGACGGCGACCAAGGGCGCGCTCAAGCCGCTTCGAAGCGGCTTCGCCCAGCCTTCCCGCCGCCGCGGCCACCTCGGCCATCTCCTCGGGCTTGCCATTGCAATGCAAAACCACGTCGCAGCCCGCCGCAATCGCCCCTGCCGCACGCGCGGCGATCCCGCCGGGCAGCGCGTTCATCGACAGGTCATCGGTCATCAGCAGACCGTCAAAACCGATCTCTTCGCGGATCACCTGGATCATGGCGAGGCTCAGTGTGGCCGGGGCGTCTGCGTCGATCTCTTCGAAAACCAGATGCGCGCTCATTCCCCAGTTCAGATCATTCAGCGCCCGGAAGGCTGCGAAATCCGTCTTCTCCAGTTCACCGCGCGACGCCGTGACTTGCGGCAGATCGTGGTGACTGTCGCGTGTGGCAAGCCCATGACCCGGCAGATGTTTCACAACCGGAAAGACCCCGGCATCTGCCAGCCCCTCGGCCACCGCGCGCGAATTCTCCACGACCGTGGCAAGATCTTCCCCGTAGCAGCGGTTGCGCAGAAACGGGTGGGTATCAGCCCGCGCGATATCGGCACAGGGGGCACAGTTGCCATCGATGCCAAGCGCCAGATGTTCCCGGCCAATCAGCAAACTGCGCAGATACATCGACCGCGCGGCGCGGTCCGGCCCTGCCGCCATCACCTGATCCAGGGGCGGCATCCACTCGCGCCACTGGGGCGCGCGAAGGCGCTGCACGCGGCCACCTTCCTGATCGACAAAGATCGGGGCTTGCCACCCCACGGCATCGCGTAACGCGCCAGTCAGCCGTACCACCTGTTCGGGTGTGTCCACGTTGCGGGCAAAGAGGATGAACCCCACCGGATCCACCTCCGCAAAAAACGAAGCCTCGGCGCGCGACAAGTGCGGGCCGAGGCAACCGAAGATCGTGGCCGAACGGACGGGCTGCATCGCAGGTCAGCGCACGGTGACGGGGATGCAGGGCGCGCCCTGCGCATTCAGAGCGGTGCAGAACCGGCGCGCATCCGACAGGTCGTCAAAACCATGCGCCCGCAGGCGGAAAAAGGCCCGGCCACCAGACACGGCGCGCTGGATCACACGATCCTTGTCACTGAAAAAATCGGGGTAAAGCCGCGCCAGACGCGTCCATTCCTCTCGTGCCGTTTCGGCATCATCAAAGGCCCCGAGTTGGACCAGCCGGGTGCCGGTTGCCAGCCCTTCGGCCTCAATCTCGTTCACCGATCCCGTGACCGGTTGCGCGGCGGCCGGAACCGCCGGATCCAACGAGGCGACCAGGACCACGTTTTCAGGGCGGCTCAGCGGGCGCAAAGAGCGGCTCACACCGGGAATGGTAGAGGAGATCACTTCGATCACAGGGCGTGGCGTGCCGGTCAGGGCCTCGGCCACCGCCGCGTCCACCGGGTTCACGGCGGCGGCATTGCCGGGTTCCACAACCGGATCCAAAGGTTCCAGCGGGCTCGCATCCTCAAGCAGCCGATCGATCAGTGCCAGCGTTTCCTCTCCCGTACCGCTTGCGGCGGGTCCGGTCTCGGTCGGCAAACTGGCCGAGCTCAGGTCGATTTCTTCGATATCAAGCGGCGCAGGCGCCAGAACGATACGTTCCGCAGCGGGCGCGGCCTCTGCCCCTTCGGTGATGCGGTTCACGGCCAGACCCTGATGGTCGGCCACGCTGCCACCGGGATTTTCCGGCGCCACGCGCATCGGCCCTTCCAACGCCCGGATCACCGGCACGCCGGAGACATCCCGAACCGTCAGTTGCCAGGCCCAGATCGCCAACCCCACGATAAGACAGACCGACATCATCGCGCCGATCCAATTGACGATGATTGACATGCCTGACGTGGTTACGGCGCCCTCGGAGCCATACCGGGACGCGGGTTCGTCGTAATACTCAATATCTGCCATGCCTGCCCTCGCTCCCCGGTATGGGCAGTCCGCAAAAGGCGCGGCACACCGGGTTATTTCATAGCCTGCTCGTTGCCCGGTCTTCGCTGTTCAAATGGACCCCCCGTTATCTTTCGGGGCTGCCCTCAGCGCATTTCTTCGACCGGAGTCACGCCCAAGATACCAAGACCGTTGGAAATAACAACCTGAACGGCACGGATGAGCGCAAGTTTTGCTTTCGATGCAACAGGGTCGTCTTCCTGAAGGAAGCGCAGGCCCGGTTCAGCGTTGCCCTTGTTCCAAAGCCCGTGGAATTCGCTGGCAAGATCATAGAGATAGAAGGCCACCCGGTGCGGCTCGTGGCTGGTGGCCGCGATTTCCACAAGGCGTGGCCATTCCGCCAGCTTCGCGGCCAGCGCGAACTCCGCCGGATGGGTGATGGCGGAAAGGTCCGAGGCGTCCGCAGCAATCCCCGCTTCAGCCGCCTTGCGCATCACAGAACAGATCCGCGCATGGGCATATTGCACATACCAAACCGGGTTGTCCTTGGACTGTTCCCGCACTTTATCCAGGTCGAAATCGAGCGGCGCATCGTTCTTGCGCGTCAGCATGACGAAGCGGGTCACATCCGCGCCCACAAGGTCCACCACGTCGCGCAGGGTCACGAAGGTGCCCGCGCGCTTGGACATCTTGAAGGGCTGGCCGTTCTGGTAGAGCTTCACCAGCTGCGTCAGCTTGATGTCCAGCGGCACCCGGCCAGCGGACAAGGCAGATACAGCGGCCTTCATCCGCTTGACATAGCCGCCGTGGTCGGCCCCGAAAATGTCGATCAGCGCGTCAAAGCCCCGCTGAACCTTGTCATAGTGATAGGCGATATCGGGTGCGAAATAGGTCCAGGCGCCGTCCGATTTCATGATCGGGCGGTCCACGTCATCGCCATAGTCGGTCGACTTGAACAGGGTCTGCTCGCGCGGCTCCCAATCTTCGGGCGTCTTGCCCTTGGGCGGCTCCAGCGTGCCCTTGTAAATCAGGCCCTTGGCCTTCAGATCCTCGATCGCCGCCTCGATCCGGCCCGTGCCGTACAGGGACTTCTCGGAATAGAAGACATCCATCTTGACGCCAAGCTGCAACAGATCGGCGCGGATCAGCTCCATCATCGCCTCGGTGGCATAGTCGCGCACCGGAGCAAGCCAGTCAGCCTCGGGCTTGCCCACAAAGGCGTCACCCACCTTTGCTTTCAGCGCCTCGCCCACCTCGATCAGGTAGTCGCCGGGATAGGTGCCATCCTCGAACGCCACCTCCTGCCCGTGGGCTTCGAGGTAGCGCAGGTAGACTGACCGCGCCAGGACATCGACCTGTGCGCCGCCATCGTTGATATAGTATTCGCGCGTCACGTCATGGCCCGCAAAGGCCAGCAAGGACGCCAGCGCATCGCCGAAAACCGCGCCGCGTGTATGGCCCACATGCAGCGGCCCGGTGGGGTTCGCACTTACGTATTCGACGTTGACCTTTTGGCCCTGCCCCATGTCGGACCGGCCATAGTCGGCACCGGCCGCCAGAACCCCCGCGATGACGCTCCGCCAGGTGGCGTCCGACAGACGCAGGTTCAGAAAACCGGGACCTGCCACTTCAGCGGTCTCGATCCGTGCATCTGCCGCCAGCTTACCTGCCAGCGCCTCGGCAATATCGCGCGGCTTCATGCCTGCGGGTTTTGCCAGCACCATTGCAGCATTGGTGGCCATATCCCCGTGGGCTGCATCGCGCGGCGGTTCCACGGCAACGTTCTTCATGTCCAGCCCATCGGGCAGCACCCCGTCAGAGGTGAGCGCCTCAAGGCTCTCGATCACAAGCGCACGGATATCGGCGAAAAGGGTCATGTCATACAGGTCCTGTCTGATTGAGCGCGGGTTTATCACGGGCACCGCCAAGGTCAATCACCGAGCAACCTCAGCCTATCATCTTGGCCAAAATACCTTTGGGACGCCGTCTGCAACGAGACGGAGTCAGGGCCGCTTTGCTCCGCTCGATCTTGCAGAGCAACGGGATGCTCTTGTTCCGTGGCAACACGGCACGGGCGAGCGCCCCCGCGCATGCGGGGGTCGAGCCGGGTCGTTCACGGGTCGACGCCGGAAGGCGGCGACGATACTTTGGAATTTGCCTTACTTGGACGCCCCGCCCGGTGCCGGCGGCTCTGGTTGGTAGGACGTCACCGGTCCGCAATAGGCATAGAGCCCGGCCCAGTGTTCCTGCACGAAGACCACGTCATTGTCCCATCCCGGCATGATCAAGTACCGCGCGGTCCAGGTCTCGCCCTCACCGGAACATTGCGCATCGTAAAGATACGCGCCGTCCATGCCGCGCACCGCTTCTGGGTTCGAGACGGTGCAGGCGCTTTCGTAGAACAAAATCTCCCACCCGCTCAGCTCCATCACACCATCGCTATAGGGGTTGCCGCTGCACGCGTTCAGCTCATATCGGCCCTGCGGCAGGTTCTGGGCAAAGGCGGCGCTGGCAGACAGAGACAACAGGCCGGCAGAGGCAATCATACGGATCATGTCAAACTCCCTTTGGGTGAAATCATTCCCGAAAGCAGAGCATGACCCACCCCGTCCTGTCACGTCTTTCCTGTCAGCGCGCCATGCTGTTGCAGCGCGAACCGGTCGGTCATTCCGGCAATGTAGTCGGCGACCAGCCGGGCGCGGGCGGTTTCATCCCGTGCGGCCTCCACATCCTGCTGCCATTCCTCCGGCAGCATCTCGGGGCGTGCCATGTATAGGGGGAACAGCTCTTCCACCACCCGTGTGACCCGTCTGCGCATTTCAACGACCGATGGCGCGCGGTACATGCGCGAAAACAGGAATGCCCGGATCTCTTTCAGATCGGCAAACAAGGCGTCCGAGAACCGTACCATCGGGCGCCCTGCCCCGCGCAGCTCTGCCACGCTTTGCGGGTCGGCCTCTGCCAGTCTTGCGCGAGAGGTGTCGATCACATCCGACACCATCACCCCGAAGACCCTGCGCAGCGCCTCCGCCCGGCGGCGTTTCAACTCCAGCCCCGGCCAATCCCGATCAACCTCTGCATAGGCTGCGCCCACGATCGGTAATTCCGCCGCCTCGGCATCGGAAAAGAGCCCTGCCCGCAGCCCGTCGGCAAGATCATGGTTGTTGTAGGCCACATCGTCAGACACGGCGGCCACCTGCGCCTCGCCGCTGGCATGGGTATTCAGCTCCAGGTCATGGCGGGCGTCATAATCGGCCAGCGCGAAGGGCAGCGGCGCGGGCACGGGGCCATTGTGCTTGGCGATCCCTTCCAGCGTTTCCCAGGTCAGGTTCAACCCGTCAAACCCTGCATAGTTACGTTCCAATGACGTCACGATCTTGAGCGCCTGCGCGTTGTGATCGAACCCGCCATAGGGGGCCATCAGCGCATTCAACGCGTCCTCTCCGGTATGGCCAAAGGGCGTGTGGCCCAGATCATGGGCCAGCGCCACGGCTTCGGTCAGATCCTCGTTCAGCCCAAGCGCACGGGCAATGGTGCGCGCCACTTGCGCCACCTCGATGGAATGGGTCAGCCGGGTGCGGAAATAATCGCCCTCATGTTCCACGAAGACCTGGGTCTTGTGCTTGAGCCTGCGAAACGCGCCCGCATGGATGATCCGGTCGCGGTCGCGTTGGAAGGGCGAGCGAAAGGCGCTCTCCTCCTCAGTGAACAGCCTGCCCCGGCTTTGGTCTGGCTTGCAGGCATAGGGTGCTGCCATCGCCCCTGCCTCCCTTTATTCTGTGGTCCCCACGGCTCTGCCCGCCGCATTTATCCACAGGCTATAGCAGTGGCAGCAAGCGCTGACGAGGGGTCACTCGGTCGAGAACCAGCCGATCATGGTCGAGACCAGCGAGCCGATCACAGGCAGCTGCGCGACCGTGCTTTCCAGAAAGCCCTGTGCAGCTTCCGCCACGAAGGCCCGCCCCTGAAGCATCCTCTCCAACTCTCGCGAACAGTCGGCGCTGCCGGTGACGGACTGATCATTATTGGCGATCGCCGCGTTGAGCAGCTCGAGACAATCGGCCGCCTGCAAGATGCCCGCCGTGCTTTGCCCCGCCAGCCCAGAGGCGGCACCGAAAGCACCTGCAAAGATCGCGGTCGGCGGGCGTTGCCCGGCCAATGCGACGGCACTGCCGACCTCTGAGATGATAACGCGCAACTCGCGCACCTCGGGGGTCGAATCCTCGCTGACACCGAGCGTCAGCAGGCTGGCATGAAGCACGGACACGAAGCGCAGAGCCGGAGAGTTGGGCCGCGTCGGGTCGATCAGATCGTTGCGCATGCGGATCAGGCGTCGGGCCTGCGCCAGAAGCGCGGCGATCACCTCCTCCCGCTCCTCCTCTCCGGCTGCGGTGGCGGCCCCGGCGGCCAGCCGGGTCTCGTGCGACAGGTGATAGGTGAGCCGATCCTGCGCACGGGCCAGCAGATCCGCGCGGGCACGGCTGTCATCCGGCAGAGCCTCGGCCTCATCGAGGATCGCAGAAACCGGCTGGCGCAGCAGATCCGTGCGGGCCTCAAGCAGGTCGATCAATTCTTCCAAAGCATCGGCGGCGGTTGGATCGGTCAGGCGGATCAGGGCCGTGGCACTGGCCGCAAGACGGCGGTGATCTTCAGGCGAGGCATTTGCAACGGCCCGCGCCAGCGCCTCGGCCTCTGGGCGCGGATCGAGGGGACCATCCTCACGTGGGAAGATTTCCAGCCGTCCGATCTGGGCATAGTCCGGCCGGTCCAGCGCCGGCAAAACCGCGCGCGCGGCCTCCCACTGATGCTGGCCATTGAGATGCGCACTCACGGCGCGGGCCTCGGCCTCGGCCTCCAACCAATCGCCGATCTGGTCATGCAGCGTTTCGAACCGGTCAAGGGCGGGGCGCAGGACGGCCTCGGCCTCGGCAGTTGTATAGCGCCCTGACCGCACGGCACGCACCCATCCTGACAGGGTGCGGTCAGCGGTGCGATAGAGCGGGCGCAGATGCGACCAGGACTGGAACAGCCCGCCGGAAGAGGATGTGAGGTAATCATACCCCTCCTCCGTCACGCCCTGCCGATCGAAGACCACCCGCAAAGTTGCTTCCGATACGTCGAGATCATACTGCCGGTCATGGGTCTCATACAGCAGCGCAACGCGGTCACGGATCGCCTGGATCGGCAGGCTGTCGGTCTGAGCGATGACCGGGGCAGTCAGGGACAGAACCGCGACCAGACCGGACAGGGCGATATTGACGAGGGTGGATTTGATGCGCACTGCGTTCATGTCGGACCTTTCCTGGCTTGGCCAGACCACGGGAACATTTCCAGCCTGGCTGCCCGTATGTCGTCGTCTCTGTGACGCGGGTTCAAGATATGAACGTCACTCTCTTGTGAGTGGATGTTACACGCCCTATTTTTGTATCACGTGACCAGATTCAATCCGACCCCGGAACCCTGCCCATGCTGACCCTGCCCCCGAAAGTGACCGACCGCGCCTTTGCCCGGATCGCGGAAATCAACGAAGCATCGGGAGAGGCCAAAGCCCTGCGTGTGGCGGTTGAGGGCGGCGGATGTTCCGGGTTTCAATACGAAATCACGCTCGATGACCCGGCAACGGACGACATGGTTCTGGAAGGAAGTGGCCAGAAAGTGGTGATCGACACCGTGTCCCTGCCATTCCTCTCGGATGCCGTCATTGACTTTACCGAGGAACTGATCGGGGCCCGGTTCACCATCGAGAACCCGAACGCCACATCCTCCTGCGGCTGCGGAACGTCCTTTTCCATGTAGAGCCTCACGGTAAAGCGCGACCGTTCCGGGGATTGACCCCGATCAAGGTCAGCACCGGGAATATCGCGCAGGCTGAGGGCAGACGACAAGGAGCTGCCCCATGACCCAACCGACATTCACCGCCACGCTTGAAGCCCCGAACCTGCTGATCATCGAGGTCACGGGCGCGATGACTGCGGTCGCGATGGAGGTTGCACTGGATGTATTGGTGCCGGAAGTGCGCGATATGCATCACGGCGGGGTGCTTATGCGGGCGCAGGGGGTGGAATGGCCCACGCTTGGCGCAATAGGCGTGGAACTGCGTCACTGGGGGCAGTTGATGGCGATGATCCGCAAGGTGGACAAGGTGGCTGTGCTGACCGATCAGGGATGGCTCAGGAACCTTGCCATGGTGGAAAGCCTCTTGGTTCCAAACCTCGTCATCCGGTCCTTCGCCCCCGATCAGGAGGCCAGTGCGCGGTCATGGCTGTCCGGGGGCGTGCCGGAATAATCGTTGGCTACCTGGTTTCGGATGCCAGGGAATCCACCAATTCAAGACTGGTTCCAGTTCCCAACAGCTCATCGGCGCGTTCGGCCATATTGGCGATCTCGACGAACAGGCTGATATCCCCTGCCCCCGATCCGGCCAGCAACAGGGCTGTCAAAGCCTCATCCACCAGTTCCGCCGCTTCCCTGTCCGAGCTCGTTGCGACAGCCATTGGCGCAGCAGGGGCCGGAAGGGGTGTTGGGGCCTGAGCCTGACCAGACAGGTTGAAGCCGCTGGTTGTGGTGGCCATTTGGCGCATCGGCGTCGTTGTCGAAACAACCGAGCGGTTAAGCGCCTCACCCTCGCTATCAGCAGCAATTCGCAGGGCGGGGCGCAGGTGATCGGCGCGGCTGTCCAGACGGGCGGCAGCGTGACCAAGCAGCAGATCGCGGAGCGGCCCAGGTTCGGTCAACGCCGCCATGCGGATCAGAGGTGCGACGGGCTGCGCGGCAAAGCCTTCGCGGGCAGCCAGTGTCGCCAGGCTACGTTCCAGCGGCAGATCTGCGGGCAATCCGAACAGTTCTTCCAGAAGATTGGCCTCGATCAGCAGGGCCCGACGACGGGCGGGGCTTGCGGCACCGTCGGCCATCAACCCTTCCGCGCGCGAGGCAAGCCAGGCAAAGGCCAGTTCCGCAGTGGTTGCATCAGGGGTGTCGGCGGATGGAACAGCCGGAATGATCTGCAAGGCTGCAATCGCCGCCGGATCGGGGCTTAGCGCCACGCCCCAGACCGCATCGGCCTCTGACAGGGCATGATAATACAGCGGATCACAACAACCGATATCCTGCGCCAGATCGGTCCAAAGGGCGCGCTCAACCATGCGTGCAACGTCATCGTCCAGCCATGCCGGGATATGGCCTGCAACCACCTCGATCTGTGCCAAAGCCGGGGCCAGCGCGGTTTCGGCCTCATCGCGGGTTACACGGCCCTCTACCACAGCCTGATCCCAGTCAGACAATGTCAAAAGTTGGGTGGCGAAGAACGTGTCATGCTGCGCCCAACGATCCTGCAAAAGCTGGCTCCAGTTATCCAGGTAGCGACGCGAGAAGACGATATCGTTTTCGATGAAAGCCCGGCTGAGCTGTCCGCGCACAATGCCAAGCGCAGAGGAGGAAGATGCCACGTCCCGCAGCTCGGTGATTTCGGCGCGATAGTCAGCAATTAGCGAATCCTCCTGTGCCCGCGCAGCAAGAGGCAGCGCAAGCAGGATGGCGATAAGCAGGATGGTCTGTCTGATCATGGGTTTTGTCGCTCGATTTATTGTGCCGAGATCTCCGCGTTAATGGCAGCCGGCGCAACCGATGTCTGCGCGTCATCATCAGCCATCACCCGCATCGGCAGGAGCAAGAAGATCACAAACAGGACAGTCAGGAAATTACGCATGGGTCTGGTCCACTACTTGGGTCACGTCGTCTTAATTAATAGTGTCACATTAACACTTTTGTTGCAAGCCCCCTTGGCTTTGCGGATAGAAGCAGCAAAAATGATCATGATTTCTGTATCTTGAACACGAACTGGACCCGCGCCATGAAGATCGCCACCTTCAACATCAATGGAATCAAGGCGCGCTATCCGGCGCTGTGCGACTGGCTGGACGAATCACAGCCTGACGTCGCCCTGTTGCAGGAGATCAAATCGGTGGACGAAAACTTCCCCCGCGAGATGTTCGAAGATCGTGGCTACAATGTCGAAACCCACGGGCAGAAGGGCTTTAACGGTGTAGCGATCCTGTCAAAACTGCCGTTGGAGGACGTGACACGCGGATTGCCGGGCGATGACAGCGATGAACAGGCGCGCTGGATTGAGGCCACCGTAATGGGAGAGAACCATGCGGTTCGCCTGTGCGGGCTGTACCTGCCCAATGGCAATCCCTGCCCCGGCCCGAAGTATGATTACAAGCTGGCCTGGATGGACCGGATGGAAGCGCGGGCGCGGGTTCTGCTGGCCGAGGAAATCCCGGTCGTGATGGCGGGTGACTACAACATCATCCCACAGGACGAGGACGCCGCCCGCCCAGAGGCGTGGAAAGAAGATGCGCTGGCCCGCCCCGAAAGCCGCGCCGCCTATCGCCGCATCCTGAACCTTGGCTTTACAGAAGCGTTTCGCGCACGGGTTGCGGGACCCGATCATTATTCCTTCTGGGACTACCAGGCAGGGGCGTGGCAGCGAAATGACGGTATCCGTATCGACCATCTGCTGCTAAGCGCACAGGCGGCTGACCTGCTGGACGACTGCCAGATCGACAAGGAGATCAGGGCGCGCGAGAAGCCATCCGATCACGTCCCGGTCTGGATCGAGCTGGCCGCCTGACATCCACTGGTCATCATGGCTGATGCCCGCCCATCCGGCGTTAAGTTGGCTTGGCCCCGGTCAACCCGTTGCGCGGACGGGTCGGATATCTTCGCGCCAGCTTAGACCACGAGCGAGTAACAGGCGCTGCGCACGGCCCGGATAGTCAGTGATGATGCCGTCCACACCCGCATCGATGGCGCGCAGGATGTCCTCGGGGCTGTTCACGGTCCATGTGTTGACGATAAGCCCCAGATCGCGGGCCAGGGCCACCTCTTCCGGGTCAAGATCCTCGTGATAGGGGCACCAGAACATGCCGCCCTGATGCGACACAATCCGGGGAAGCGACCCGCCGAACCGTGCCCACGGGGCCGACCCGATCCAGGGCGACGCTTCGAAGACATTGACCTCCATCGTCGGGTTCGGGCGAGGGAGATAACTGAGATAGGATCGCGGAATATCCGGCGCCTTGCGGGCTATCTCTTCCAGAACACGCCAGTCAAAGCTTTGCAGGATCGCCCGATCTTCCAGCCCGTGGCGACGCAAAATCGACAGGACAGCGGCCACGTAATCGGGGATCGGCGGCGTATTTTCTGGATGCTCCGGATGGCTCTTGATTTCGATGTTCAGCCAGATGTCGCGATACGCAGGCTCTGCCAGCATCCGCGCGAGATCTTCGAACTTCGGGATCTGCTGGCCATTCAGAAAGGCCTGATCGGGATAGCGCGCAGCATAGGTCGTGCCCGCCCTTAGCCCGCCCACATCGTAGCGGCTCAGCTCCTCATAGGTCAGATCGTGGATGCGCGGCCCCTCGCCCGACAGCCAATTCCCCTCTGCATCGCGGGTCGAGGCGGATAACAGGCGTGGGTTGTGGGTGATGACCGGAATACCGTCGCTTGTTGACAGGATATCCAGTTCCACCACCTGTACGCCGATATCGAAGGTGTTTCGAAAGGCCAGCAGCGTGTTTTCCGGCAGCACCCCTCGTGCAGCCCGGTGCCCGTGGAGCCGCACGATGCCGGGCGTCCGGCGCAGCGGAGCGAGCCGGTCCACCATCTCAGCCGATCCGTTTGTCAGTCTTGGCGTCGAAGAGATGCACCAGATCGGTTGGGATCGAAAAGCGCAGGCTGTCGCCCATCTTCACGTCGGAAATACCCTCCAGGCTGACTACCATCTGCTGATCGGTGCCGTGCAGTGGCCCATGTAGCAGCGTGACACCGCCCAGATGTTCCAGCATCTCGACCTCCATGCCGATTGGGCCTTCCGGATCGAGGACCAGATGCTCGGGCCGGACACCGCAAGTCACCCCACCGCGCGCCGATTGTCCCGTGGGCACCACAGCACCATTTGGCAGAGTCACGGACAGGCCATCGGCCTCGGCTGCGAAGAAGTTCATTGCAGGGCTGCCGATGAAACCCGCCACAAAGACCGAGGCCGGTCGCTCATACAGTTCGATCGGTGTGCCGAACTGTTCCACATAACCACCATTGAGCACCATCAGCCGGTCGCCAAGGGTCATCGCCTCGACCTGATCATGGGTCACGAAAATGGAGGTCACCCCAAGGCGCTTTTGCAGCTTGCGGATCTCCAACCGCATCTGGACACGCAGCTTGGCGTCGAGGTTCGACAGCGGCTCATCGAACAGGAATACCTGCGGGTCACGAACGATGGCGCGTCCCATGGCGACGCGCTGACGCTGACCGCCTGACAGCTGCCGCGGCTTTCGGTCAAGGTATTGAGAGATCTCCAGAATCTCTGCTGCTTCCTGCACCTTTCGGTCAATCTCGGCCTTGGGCATTTTGCGGATCTTGAGACCATAGGCCATGTTCTGGCGCACTGTCATATGCGGGTAGAGCGCATAGTTCTGGAACACCATGGCAATATCACGATCCGCCGGTTCCAGCGTATTGACCACTTTGCCGCCAATGGAGACCTCGCCCGAAGAGATGCTCTCCAATCCGGCAACCATCCGCAAAAGCGTGGACTTTCCGCAGCCGGATGGACCCACGATGACGACAAACTCGCCATCTTCGATCTCTGCCCCGATATGGTGCAGAACCTCGGTCTGACCGTAGGATTTGGTGAGTGAATCAAGTGTAATTCCAGCCATTTGGCGCGTCCTATTTGTCGGTCTCGGTCAGCCCTTGCACGAAGAGCTTCTGCATTGCGATCACCACGAAGATCGGCGGCACCATTGCAAGCAGCGCCGTCATCATGATGATGTTCCATTGCGGGGTCTGTTCCGCCGCCTCAAGCATCTGCTTGATCGACACGACGATGGTCATCATGTCGGTTTCGGTCGTGATCAGCAGCGGCCAGAGATACTGGTTCCAGCCATAGATGAAGAGGATCACGAAGAGTGCCGCAATATTGGTGCGGCTCAGCGGAATGACGATGTCCCAGAAAAAGCGCATCGGCCCTGCCCCGTCGATGCGCGCGCTTTCCAGCATCTCGTCGGGGATGGTCAAGAAGACCTGCCGGAACATGAAGGTCGCCGTGGCCGACGCTATCAGCGGCACGGTCAGGCCCCAGTAACTGTTCAGCATACCCAGCTCGGCGATCACTTCGAATGTCGGCAGGATGCGGACCTCGACAGGCAGCATCAGGGTGATGAAGATCATCCAGAAGAAGCCCATGCGGAAGGGGAACTTGAAATAGACGATCGCGAAAGCCGACAGAAGCGAAATGGCGATTTTGCCGATCGCGATCATCAGCGCCATGATCATCGAGTTCATCAGCATCATCCAGACCGGCGCGGTATTGGTGCCTTCCAGGCCGGATCCGAACAGTGTCTGGCGCAGGTTCACGAAGAACTGGTCGCCGGGCAGCATCGGGATTGGCGTCTGAAGCATCCGCTCGGCTTCGTGGCTTGCTCCGACAAAGGTGATCCACACTGGAAGCGCCACGATTGCGACACCCAAAAGCAGCACGATATGGGCCAGAATCGACAGAAGGGGACGATTTTCAACCATCAGTACTGAACCTTCTTTTCGATGAAGCGGAACTGGATCACCGTCATGACGATGACAAGGAACATCAGGATGACCGACTGCGCCGCCGATCCGCCAAGGTCGAGGCCGATGAAGCCGTCATTATAGACCTTGTAGACAAGAGTTGTGGTGGAGTTGGCGGGGCCACCTTGAGTGACAGCATGGATGATGCCGAACGTATCGAAGAAGGCATAGACCGCGTTGATCACCAACAGGAAGAAGGTGGTGGGCGAGATCAGAGGAAAGATGATCGTCGCAAAGCGGCGGATCGGGCCGGCACCGTCAATGGCTGCAGCCTCGATAACGGATCGCGGGATGGATTGCATCGCAGCCAGGTAGAACAGGAAGTTGTAGGCCACCTGTTTCCATGCCGCGGCAATAATCACCAGGAACATCGCCTGACTGCCGTTCAGATAGTGGTTCCAGTCATAGCCGACCATTTCAAGCAGATAGGGAAAGATCCCGATGGTCGGATTGAACATGAACAGGAACAATGCACCGGCAAGAACCGGGGCCACAGCGTAGGGCCAGATCAAGAGCGTCCGATAGCCCGTCGATCCGCGCACCACTCGATCGGCAAAGCCCGCAAGGATCAGCGCAAAGCACATCGACAGAAAAGCAACGGCAGCGGAGAAGAAGATCGTCCGGCCAAATGTGTTGCGGTAGTGGTCGTCCTGAAGCAGGTATTCGAAATTCTCGAACCAAACAAACTCAGTCGAAAACCCGAAAGCGTCCTCGATCAGGAAGGACTGGTAGATCGCCTGACTGGCGGGCCAGATGAAGAAGATCAGCGTGATGATGACCTGCGGCGCAACCAGAAGGTAGGGCAACAGGGACGCCGGGAAATGTACGCGCTTTAGCATCGGGATAAGGCCGGGTGCGGAAGGGAAAGTCCCGGCGGCCGTGACAAGCCGCCGGGCAGATTATCGCGTCAAGTCTGCACGATCAGTTAACCGACCGCTCGAAGCGGCGCAGCAGTTCGTTGCCGCGCTCTACGGCATTGTCCAGCGCTTCCTGTGCAGTCTGGTTGCCGGCCCACAGACCTTCCATCTCTTCGTTGATCACATCACGTACCTGCACGAAGTTGCCGAAGCGGATGCCGCGGGAATTCGGGGTGGGTGCGTTCAGGCTGAGCTGCTGACCAGCGGTGTCGGTGCCGGGGTTTTCATCATAGAAGCCCTGGCTTGCGCTGAGTTCCGCAGCTGCCGTGGTGATCGGCACATAGCCGGTTTCCTGGTGCCACCATGCCTGCACTTCAGGCGAGGACAGGTAGGTCATGAACTGGGCCAGACCTTCGTATTCCGCGGCATCATGGCCACGCAGCGCCCACAGGGTCGCGCCGCCGATGATCGAGTTCTGCGGGGCGTCCGCCACATCCGTATCGAGCGGCAGCATGGTCTGACCGAACTCGAATTCAGCCTGTGCCACGATGGACCCGTAATAGGCCGAGGAGTTCATCCACATGCCGCATTCACCGTTTGTGAACATGGGCAGCGAGTCACCACGACGACCGCCATAGACGAAGAGGTTGCCCTCCTGCATGTCTGCAATCCGCTGCAGGCGGTTGGCGATGGCTTCGTTGTTGAAGGTGAATTCGGTGTCGAACCCGGCAAAGCCGTTTTCCTGGGTGCCCATTTGCAGGTTGTGCCATGCCGAGTAGTTCTCGATCATCACCCAGCTTTGCCAACCAAAGGAGAAGCCGCACGCCATGCCGTTGTCGACCAGCGCCTGAGCGGCGGTTTCCATTTCGTCCCAGGTGGTGGGCACATCGACGCCGGCAGCTGCCAACGCGTCAGCGTTGTACCACAGAACCGGGGTGGAGCTGTTGAAAGGCATCGACAGAAGCTCGCCTTCCGGGGTCTGGTAATAGGACACAACGGCGGGCAGATAGGCGTCGCCATCGAAGGGCTCGCCGGCATCTGCCATCATTTCCTCAACCGGGTAGATCGCGCCTTCGGCGGCCATCATGGTGGCGGTGCCAACCTCGAAAACCTGCACCAGATGCGGCTGTTCACCGGCCCGGAATGCGGCGATGGCGGCAGTCATGGTCTCGGTGTAGTTGCCCTTGTAGGTGGGTACGATCACATAGTCGGATTGCATGGCATTGAACTCTGCCGCCATGCGGTCAACCCGCTCGCCATTCGCGCCGCCCATGGCGTGCCACCAGTGGATCTCGGTCTGTGCGGCGGCGACCCCGGCCATGAGGCCAAAAAGGGCAGAACTTGCCAGTAGCGTTTTGGTGAAGGTCATTTCTTCTCTCCCTGTCAGAAATGCAGCTGTGATGCGCGGCAGCTTTCGCGAGGCAGTGAAATAATTCAAGTGAATTTTTTACTCCCATATTCATAACATCGTGTTATATTCTGCACCAGAAAACGTTTGCTTTCGCAACAGCAGAAAAACGGGTAAGCCATTGAAATTCCAACTCAGACAACTGGAAGCCTTCCGCGCCGTGGCGGAAACCGGCAGTGTCACAAAGGCCGCACAGGCGCTTGGGGTGTCACAACCGGCAGTCAGCCGATTGCTGTCGGATTTTTCAAAATCCATCGGCTTTGAGCTGTTCGAGCGGCGTCAGGGCCTGCTGCACCCGACAAGTGAGTCGCGGTATCTGCTGGCCGAGGTGCGCCGTGTTCTGGATGGTCTCGATCACTTGGAGGACCTGCGCCGTGACCTGACTGAGCGCACCGCCGGGCACATCCGCATTGCCTGCCTGCCCGGTTTTGCCACCAGCCACCTGCCGGGCGTCTTGATGCGCTTTCTGGCAGATCGGCCAGGCGTTACAGTCACACTGGAGCCTGACCGGCCTGAGCGCATCCTGGAGTGGATCATCGGTGAACAGTATGATTGCGGGATCACCGATGCCTTTCCCGGCCACCCCGCCACCGAAAGCAGCGACCTACTGATCCGATCGGTCTGCATCCTGCCAACTGGCCACCGACTGGCAGAGAAAAGCCAAATCACCCCACTTGATCTGGCCGATGAAAAGATGATCCATACCCGCCGCGACAGCCGGTTCTTTCACCGTCTCAGCCGGGCGTTTTCCAACTATGGAGTCGAGATCAATTCCTGGATCGAAGTGCGCCAGTTCACCGCCGCCTGCACCATTGTGGCCGAGGGAATGGGGGCCTCTGTCGTCAGCGCGCTGGACGCGGCCCAATATGAGGGGCAAGGCGTGATCGTCCGCCCTTTCAACCCGCCGATCCATCACAGGCTGACAATCCTGCGCCCGGCCACCGGCAGCCGAACACCCATTGTGCTGGACTTCATCGACGCCTTCACGCGCAGCCTGGATCCCTATCTGGCCAGCGCTGGCAGCGGGGGCGATCCGGGTTGAGCTGGCAGGTCTGGCAGCAAATGACGCGGCATTGGCAGGATCTGCAAGTGCCCCTGCCCGTTTCTGCGCCTATGATGGGCCACGTCCTGATCAAGAGAGCCCATGCCACCCCCTGACCGTTATCCCATTGCCAAGCACATGGAACGCGTTTGCCTCGGCCTGAAACTGTCCGCAGACCGGGTGCTGGCTCGTGCCGGACAGCCGGTTGATCTTTTTCTTAGCGAAGGGCGCGGGGCGACTGCTGCGCAGTTCTTCAGCCTCTGGCACGCGGCAGAAGCTGAATTTGGCAGCGCCGAGATGGCCTTCGAATTGGCGATGATGACCTCCAAGGGCCATTTCATTCCGGCACTTTTTGCGTTCTCCAGCAGCCCCACCGTCGAGATCGGCTTTCAGCGCCTGTCGCTGTTCAAACCTCTGGCAGGACCGTTCAGGCTGGATATTCGGACCGGTATGGACGGCTTGAGCCTGCGCTTCGCCTCGCTGTCACCGACCGATCCGCTACCCGATAGCCTCGCTGCCTTCGAGATCATTTTTCTTGTCAACATGATGCGCAACCTGACGGGAGAGCATGTGACTCCCAAACTGGTAGAGCTGCCCGCCTACACCGGCGACCAGACGCGCCTAGAGGCTTTCCTGGGCTGCCCTCTTCGCTTTGGAAATGACAACGGCCTTCACCTCGCCGAGGACACGGCTGGCCTTCCGCTTATCAGCCACGATGATGAGCTTTGGGAGATGTTCGAACCGCGTCTGCGCCGCGATCTTGACGCGCTTGGACAGCGCCAGGCCTGCGCTGACCGGGTCCGGGCGGCCCTGATCGAGATGCTGCCTGCGGGACGCGCCACTGCAGAGGCCGTTGGCATCTATCTCGGGCTCAGCACCCGCAGCCTGCACCGGCGGCTTAGCGAGGAAGGGACCAGTTTCCAGACGATCCTGAACGCCACGCGGACCGAACTTTCCCTCCATTACCTGCGCCGAGACGACGTCAGTATCGAAGAGATTTCCTATCTGCTGGCCTTCCGTGACCCAAATTCCTTTTACCGTGCCTTTCGCGGCTGGACCGGAATGACCCCACGCGAGGCGCGGATGCAAGATGCGCTTTAGCGGCGCTCTGCGAGGAATGCGTCCACCTCGTCGCCCGTCGGGATCGCCTCTGCAGCGCCAGGCCGGGTGACTTGTATGGCGGCTGCGGCTGCGGCCCGGATCAAGGCCGCCTCGACCTCTTGGCGCGCATCCAGCGCCGCCAGCGCAAAGCCCAGAAACGTGTCGCCAGCGCCGGTGGTGTCAACAGGGGTGACCGCAAAGGCCTCGACCCGCGTCACGTCTTCGCCGGCAAGATAGGCCGCGCCGCGACTGCCATAGGTGACCAACCGGGCGATCCCGTCCATCGCTCCTGTCGGCAAATCGGCGACAAGCTGCGCCTCCTCAAGCTCATTCACGGACAGAAGGTCGGTGAACGGCAGGATTTCTCGCACGGCGGCGCTGTCGAAGGGCGCAGCACAGTAGCAGACCCGCACCCCCTTGCCGCGCGCCAGCTGAGCGGCCTCGACCCCGGCGCTGGTTTCATTCTGTAGCAAAAGCCAATCACCGGGCCGCGCTTCTGACAAGGCCTCAGAGACCTGTTTGGCCGTCACCTGCCGATTGGCACCGGGAAAGAGGATGATCGCATTCTCAGCCGCGTCATCCACCGCGATGATCGCATGTCCCGTCGGCGTGCCTACCCGTGCCACGCGCGACACATCCACCCCATCGGCGGCAAGCCGGTCTACGGTCCACTCGCCCTCGGGCCCGATGGCCCCAATATGATTCACAACCCCACCTGCGCGAGCGATGGCGATGGACTGGTTCGCGCCCTTGCCGCCAAGCCCGGTCAGCAGCGAATGGGCCGCGATGGTTTCGCCGGGGGCGGGAAGATGGGCCATGCGATAGGAATGGTCGATATTGATCGAGCCGAGATTGAAGATCGCCATGGTGCCTGTCCGATTGTCAGCTTTGGATGCCGACAGTAGCGCCGCGAATGTGCCCCTGTCAGCCCTGTTTCGCCACCTCGACCTGTGGCACCGGCAAGATCACTCCGCCAGTTTCATCTGCCCGATCGCGCGTGTCAGGGCGGTCACGAACAACCCTTCCTCCGCGGCTTGTTCCGCATCTTCACGGCGCAACAGCCCCACTGGGCCACGCGTCAGGCCGGTGTCGAACGGCAGCCGCATCAGCCGCCCCTCGGCCAGTTCGTTCCAGACCACCCCACGCGAGATAATCCAGACTGCATCGCTTTCGCGCGTGTAAACACGGCCAAACGCGCCCGACACGGTCTCCAGCGCTTTCGGGGGCACACCAATGCCGTGGCCGATCAGAAACCGTTCCACCAGCGGCCGGATCGCGGCGGCGGCGGGCGGGTAGATCACCGGCCAGTTCACGATATCCTCCAGTCGCGGCGCCTCCAGCAGGGGATGGCCGGGGCGCACGACGAAGTCCACTTCTTCCTGATACAGCTGTGTGAAGCTGAGGTTTTGCATGATCGACGGATCGCCAAGCCGCCCGATGACCATGCTGACCGCTCCGTTCCTGAGCTGGTCCACCAGATAGGCGATTGGCCCGTCGAGGATGCGCAGCGATGACGTGGGCGACAGGCGCTCAAACTCTGCCACCGCGCGCGGCAGCAACGCCGCCGCGACAGAGGGCAGCGCGCCTACGCTGATCTCTGCGCGTTTGCCCGCCCTGTCCAATTGCGCGATCCCATCCAGCCCGTGATCCAATGCAGACAGGCTCATATCCGCGAAATGGGCAAAGACCTGCCCGGCATCGGTCAGGCTAACCCCGGCACGGTTGCGGATCAGCAGCACCTTTCCAAGGATCTGCTCCAGTTCTTTCAGGGTTTTGGACATCGCCGGTTGGGTCAGGTTCAGCTGATCGGCCGCGCGTTTCAGGCTGCCCCGCCGCACGGCCTCGCTAAAACACTGAATGTGGCGCAGTTTGATCCGGCTGCGGATCACTTTGTTATCCATTTGGGAAAGCATATTGGCCGATATGTCAATTTTCACATACAAACAGTTATGCTAAATCCATCACAACAGGTCTAGTCTGAATCCAAGGGAGGATATCATGCGCAGCCAGGTAGTAATTATTGGCGGCGGGCCGTCCGGCCTGTTGCTGGGGCAGCTTCTGCATCGCAAGGGCATCGACGCCGTCGTTCTGGAACGCAAGACCCGCGACTATGTGCTGGGGCGCATCCGGGCGGGCGTCTTGGAAACCGGCCTCGTCAACCTGATGCACGAGGCAGGCGTTGCCAAGCGCATGGATGCCGAATGCATCATCCATGACGGTACGGTCATTGCCTATGACGAGGAAGAATTCCGTGTGGATTTCGTCGAGGCGACAGGCAAAAGCGTCGTGGTCTATGGCCAGACCGAGCTGACCCGTGATCTTTATGACGCACGCGAGGAATGCGGGGCCGAAACGCTCTTCAACGTCGAAAACGTGGTCATCAACGGGGCCGATAGCGACGCGCCTTACGTCACTTTCACCCATGAGGGCACCGAAAAGCGGATCGACTGCGATTTCATCGCTGGCTGCGACGGGTTCCACGGCGTCAGCCGCCAGACCATTCCGCTGACCGTGCGTACCGAATACGAGAAGGTCTATCCCTTCGGCTGGCTCGGGCTGCTGTCCGACACGCCGCCGGTGCATGAGGAACTGATCTATTCCAACTCCGAGCGCGGTTTTGCCCTGTGTTCGCAACGCAGCTGGACGCGCAGCCGCTATTACATTCAATGCTCCCTGTCAGATCATGCAGAGGACTGGTCCGACCAGATGTTCTGGGACGAACTTCGCCGCCGCCTGCCAGCCGAAACCGCTGAGACACTCGTCACCGGACCCTCGATCGAGAAAAGCATCGCCCCCCTGCGCAGCTTTGTGACAGAGCCGATGCGGTGGGGCCGGCTGTTCCTGTGCGGCGACGCCGCCCATATCGTGCCGCCCACGGGGGCCAAGGGGCTGAACACGGCGGCCTCCGACATCCATTACCTTTATCACGGGCTGATGCAGTTCTACGAGGAGAAGGACAGCGAGGGGATCGACCGCTATTCCGAAAAGGCGCTGGCGCGGATCTGGAAGGCGGAACGTTTCAGCTGGAACACCACGATGATGCTGCACCGCTTCCCCGACATGAACGGGTTCGACCTGAAGATGCAGCGTGCCGATCTGGAATTCCTGCGCGACAATGCGGATGCGCAACGTGTCTTTGCTACCAACTATGTCGGGCTGCCCTTCTGATGCAGGTGATGACGGCAAATGGGGTGCGGTTGAACTGGCGCGAGGACGGGGATCCGACCGGTCTTCCGGTGGTCTTCGCCAACTCGCTCGGCACCGACCTGCGGCTGTGGGACCAGATTCTGCCGCTTCTGCCCTCTGGCCTGCGGATCATCCGCTTTGACAAGCGCGGGCATGGGCTGTCGGACTGTCCGCCTGCCCCCTATGCGATGGACGATCTGATCAGCGACACCGAGGCGTTGCTGGATGGATTGGGCATCTCCGAATGTGTCTTCGTGGGGCTCTCCATAGGCGGCATGATCGGTCAGGGGCTTGCCGCGCGCAGGCCCGATCTGATCCGCGCATTGGTGCTGTCCAACACCGCCGCCAAGATGGGTGACGCTGCTATGTGGCAGACCCGCATCGACGCAATCCGCGCAGGCGGGATCGAAGCGCTGGCGGATGCGGTGATGGAGCGCTGGTTTTCCCCCGCCTTCCTGTCCCGACCGGAGCTAACCGCCTGGCGCAACATGCTGACCCGCACGCCGGTGGAGGGGTATATCGGCTGCTGCCAGGCCATCGCGGGGGCCGACCTGTCCAACACAACGCGCGGTCTGACCCTTCCTACTCTGGCCATAGCCGGAAGCGCAGACGGGGCCAGCCCACCCGATCTGGTGCAGGGCACCGCCGCGATGATTGAAGGCAGCCAATTCGAGGTGATCGACGGCGCGGGCCACCTGCCCTGCGTCGAAGAGCCCGCCGCCTATGCCGACCTGTTGATGGCTTTCGTGAAGGAGTACGCCGATGTCTGAACGCTTTGAAAACGGCATGAAGGTGCGCCGCAAGATCCTTGGGGATGCGCATGTGGACCGGGCCGAAGCCGCAAAGACCGCGTTTGATGAGCCCTTTCAGACCCTGATCACCGAAGGGGCGTGGGGCACTGTGTGGGCATCGGACGGGATCAGCGACCGCGAACGCTCCATGCTGACGCTGGCCCTGCTGGCCGCACTTGGCAATTTCGAGGAAATCCCCATGCATATCCGCGCCACCGCGCGGACCGGGGCAAGCAAATCCGACGTTCTGGAAGCGTTCCAGCATGTCGCGATCTACGCCGGTGTGCCGCGTGCCAATCACGCGCTGAAACTGGCTCGGCAGACCTATGCCGAAATGGAACAGGAATAATCCGGGAAACGCGCAACATTTCCCAGCCTTGAAGGAGGAGCGCCGCAATGACAAAGCCAGGCGAATACTATCAGCGGGACCGGATGTGGCATCCCCCCGCCTATGACAAGGACTACAAGACCAGCGTTTCGCGCAGCCCGCAATATTCGTTGATTTCGTTGCAGAATTCCGTGAGCGAGATCACCGGCCCAAGGTTCGGGCATGGCGATATCGACCCGCTGGATAACGATCTGATCAAGAATTATGCGCAGCCCGGCGAAAGTGCGATCGGAGAGCGGATCGTGGTCCATGGCCGGGTGCTCGACGAAAACGGGCGGCCGGTGCCAAACACGCTGGTCGAGGTCTGGCAGGCCAATGCAGGCGGGCGCTATCGCCACAAGAAAGATACCTATCTGGCACCGATCGACCCAAATTTCGGTGGCTGCGGGCGGACCGTTACGGACGAAAATGGCTATTACTTCTTCCGCACGGTCAAACCCGGTGCCTACCCATGGCGCAACTGGGTCAATGACTGGCGGCCCGCACATATCCACGTCTCGGTCTTCGGCCATGCCTGGACGCAGCGGCTGATCACCCAGATGTATTTCGAGGGCGACCCGCTGATTGCCACCTGCCCGATCGTCAACACGCTGCGCGATGCGGCAGCAAGGGGCCAATTGGTGGCCGCGCTCGACCGCAATGCGTCGATCCCTCTGGATAGCATCGCCTACAAGTTCGACATCGTTTTGCGCGGACGGCGCTCGACAATGTTTGAAAACCGGCTGGAGGGGAACTGATGACTCAAGCACTTGATTATCTGAAAGAAACCGCCTCTCAGACTGCGGGCCCTTACGTCCATATCGGGCTGGCCCCAGGTGCTGCCGGCTTTGATATCTACCGGCAGGAACTGGGCTGGGACATCGCCGGCCCCAATGCCAAGGGCGAACGCATCCGCGTCGAGGGCATCGTGATCGATGGCACCGGCAGCCCGGTGAAAGACGTGCTGCTGGAGGCGTGGCAGGCCAATGCCGATGGCATCTATGCGCATCCCGAGGGCGGCGGCGATGTCGAAGAGGGATTTCGCGGTTGGGGCCGCGTGATCACCGATTTCGCCACCGGCGAGTGGGGGTTCGACACGATCAAGCCGGGATCAACCCCCGGCCGCAACGTCGGCCCACAGGCCCCGCATATCAACCTGTGGATCGTCGCGCGCGGAATCAATGTCGGGCTGAACACACGGCTCTATTTCGATGATGAGGCCGAGGCCAATGCCACCGATCCGGTGCTGAATATCATCGAATGGGAACGCCGCCGCGAGACCCTGATCGCCAAGCGGACCGAACGTGACGGGCAGATTGTCTATCGCTTCGACATCCGGTTGCAGGGGGAGGGCGAAACCGTCTTCTTCGACATTTGACGACGTGCTGGCCCGGCGGCAAAATCGCCGGGTCTCTGACCTTGGGAAACACGACATGACCAACCCCTGCATCATCTGCGTGGCGATCACCGGCTCGCTCCCCACGAAGGCCAACAACCCCGCTGTGCCAATCACAGTGACCGAACAGATCGAAAGCACGCAAGAGGCGTTCGAAGCGGGCGCGAGCATCGCCCATTGTCATGTCAGGAACGACGATGAGAGCCCGTCAAGCGATCCCGAGAAATTCGGGCGATTGATGGAGGGGCTGAAAAAGCATTGCCCCGGCATGATCGTACAATTGTCGACCGGGGGCCGGTCCGGTGCCGGACAGGCGCGGGGCGGGATGCTGCCTTTGTCGCCCGACATGGCGTCGCTGTCGGTGGGGTCCAATAACTTCCCCACTCGGGTCTATGAAAACCCGCCCGATCTGGTGGAATGGCTGGCATCGGAGATGCGCAAGTATAACGTGAAGCCGGAAGTTGAAGCCTTTGATCTATCACATATTTTTCAGGCCAAACTGATGCAGGACCGGGGCGAACTTTTGGGCACGCCCTATGTGCAGTTCGTCATGGGTGTGAAGAACGCCATGCCCGTGGATCGTGAGGTATTCGACTTCTACATCCGCACCGTGAAGCGGCTGTTTGGAGAGGATGCGCCGTGGTGTGCGGCGGGGATCGGACCGAACCAGATCGTCGTCAACGAGTGGGCGGTCTCCTCGGGCGGCCACGCGCGTACGGGGCTGGAGGACAATGTACGCATCGACCGCGAAACGCTGGCCCCCTCCAATGCTGCGCTGGTCAGCCGTGTCGTTGATATCTGCGAGCGTTACGAACGCCCGGTCGCCAGCTGGCAGCAAGCGCGCGATATTCTTGGCTTGTCACCAGGACCGGTCTGACAGGTGGCAGCGCACGCCTCCGAGTGCGGTGAGTACACAAGCGACGGAACAGCTTTGGCACGCTCTGGTCTCAGGGCGTGCCCCATTCAGTCCTGCTGGCATTCCCGCGAAGATCGGTTAGCGTGGTCCCATGAAGGTATTTCGCAACGCCCGCCCGGATGACGCTGATCGCTGCTTTGACATCGAGACATCCGCTTATGACGGCGACGAAGCAGCCTCCCATCAAAAGATTTCGACACGGATCGGGATGTATCCCCAAGGGTTCCTGATCCTTGAAGTGGATGGGCAGATCGCTGGATTCATCAATTGCGGATGCGCGGACAAGGTCGAAATGTCCGACGAAGCGTTCAAGGAGCTTGTCGGCCACAACCCGGATGCACCGAATGTGGTCATCATGTCAGTCGTCGTCGACCCTTTGTTTCAGGGGCAAGGCCTTTCAAGGGCCCTGATGGTCGAGTTCGTCGAGAGAATGAAGCAGATGGGAAAGCGCACCATCCACCTCATGTGTAAGGAACATCACGTGCCGCTTTATGAGCGGTTCGGATACCAATACTTGCGGCCTTCTGCCTCGGACCACGGCGGTATGACATGGCACGAGATGTCGATGACGCTGTAGACACCCGACCGGCACAAGGGTCCGCTGTCCCCGCTCTGCTTCACAGGTTTGCTTGCTCACATTTGATGAACAGTGCGGAGCGCAGTCATAGCCCCAATCTGACCGCAAAAGCCGGGCCAAAAGCGCGCGCAGTTACAATGCCATGCGCGGCCAGAGCCTGTAGACGTGCGGGCTGCGGGTGTTTATCGGCGCTTGCGGCTATGCGCGCGTAGAGAGCGGCAAGCAAGGTCTGAACAGTGAGGGCCATGAAATCATGCGCCAAAGGCGTTGCGTCCCCGGCCGACAGAAGATGCGCGCGTGCGCGCTGCCACAGAGGCAACAAGCCTGAGGTATCCTCACCGGAAAGGAACGCCTCAAACGCATCACCCGGCGCGCCGGACAGCAACCGGGTGGCAAGCATCCGTTCATGGATGCCATTCGCGCCTTCGTAAATCGCGGCAATGCGCGCGTCGCGATAGGTCTGTTCCAGCCGATATTCCGACAGGTAGCCATAGCCGCCCAGAACTTGCACCCCCAATTCCGCCGCGCGCGTTCCGGCCTCGGTGCAGGCGACTTTGGCCACGGGGGTCAAAAACTCTACCAGATCCGGTGCGTCGCCCCGGTCCATCGCCACGCAGGCGAGGTGGCAAATGGCCCGGCCACCCATTGCGGCCGCGTCGATCTCGGTCAGCATCCGCTGCACATCGGCGTGATCGGTCAGCATCGCCGGGCTGCCGTCGGCCTTGCGGCCTTGTTGGCGCTCCGCGGCGTAATGGCTGGCGACGTCATAGGCGCGGGCGGCGTGGGCGACGCCTTGCAGCGCTACATCGGCTCGGGCGTGGTTCATCATGGTGAACATCGCCTTCAGCCCCTGCCCTTCTTCCCCAATCAGCTCTGCCTCGGCCCCGTCAAAGGCCAATTGGCAAGTAGGCGAGGCATGAAGGCCCATCTTCTCCTCTATCCGTGTCACGGTGACGGCGTTGCGGCTGCCGTCAGGGCGGGTGCAGGGGCACAGGAACAGCGACAGGCCCTTGACCCCCTCATCAGAGGTCCGGGCCAGCACAAGATGGAGGATCTTCGGGCTCAGATCCTGATCGCCACCGGAGATAAAGATCTTCTCGCCGCTGATCTGCCAATTCCCCTCAGCCTGTACCGCGCGACATCTGATGCGGCTTAGGTCTGATCCTGCGCCCGGTTCTGTCAGGCACATCGTGGCCAGCGTCTCGCCCGAGGCAAGGCCAGGAATGTGGCGTGCCTGTTGGTCATCCGTGCCAAAACGGGTCAGCACCCGGGTCGCGCCGGGAACAAGACCGGTGACCATCTGCAAGCTGTGATTGGCGCCTGAAAATATCTCGGATGTGATGGCCAGCATCAGTGCGCCCATGCCTTGCCCGCCGTGATCTTCCGGGGCCGTCAGGCCCGGCCACCCCTGATCTGCATAGGCACTGTAGGCTTCTGCGAACCCGTCGGGCATCCGCACCCGCCCGTTTTCCAGCCGACATCCCTGACGATCTCCGGGTTCGTCGAGCGGCGCGAGCTCGCCTTCAGCAAAGGCCGCGAAATGCGCGCCGATCTCGCGGGCCATCTCTGCGTCCCATTCGGGGGCGGCGTCTGCGTCAGCCACATGGGTCAGGGTAAACAGAATGTCATCCAAAGGGGCTACGAAAGGTTTCATGGGATCATTCCACTGCGAAGAGATGCATTTCGACGCCCGAGGCCCCGCGTGAGCCAGAGCCGACAAGGATCAGGTGATTGACCCAGGCATAGCGCGGATCGCCGCTTTCCAGCCGGGCCGTGGTGCGAAAGTAGTAAGAGCTGGTGTCAACCGCCTCGCCCCGCGCCAGCCGGGCCATGACATCGGGCGGGCCGTGCCGCACGCCCTTGTTGACGATCTCGATCAGAGCACCTTCTGCCGTTTCCATCGCATAGCGTGTGTCGATATCGGCGGCGCCATCGGCAAAGATCGTCTGCCAGTCGGCCCCGAGGTTCAGGATCTGCCCTTCGATCCGGCCCGTCACTTTACCGCCCAATATGGGGATGATGCGCCGCTGCCCGGCACGGCCCGGCCCCATTTCCCGCAAGGGGCCAAGCTCGACATGCAGCGTGCAGAAAGGCGTCAGGCGCGGCGCCTCCATCACGCCAACCCCAAAAGCCGTGCCGCGTTGCCCTTGATGATGTCTTCGCGCAGGTGATCCTTGATGGCGATCTTCTCGAAGTCGGACAGCCAGCGTTCGGGAGTGATCATCGGCCAGTCCGACCCGAACAGAACCTTCTTCTTCAGGATCGAATTGCAGTAACGCACGAGGATTTCGGGGAAATATTTCGGCGACCAGCCCGACAGGTCGATATAGACATTGGGCTTGTGTTGCGCGACGGCCAGCGCCTCTTCCTGCCAGGGGAAAGACGGGTGTGCGAGGATGATCTTGAGGTCGGGGAAATCGACTGCCACGTCATCCATATACATCGGGTTGGAATATTTCAGCCGCATCCCGTTGCCGCCCTTCATGCCGCTGCCGACGCCGGTCTGGCCGGTGTGAAACAGCGCGATGCCCCCTTCGTCCTCGATGGCACGGTAGAGGTCGTAGGCCATGCGGTCATTGGCATAGAAGCCTTGCATCGTGGGATGGAACTTGAACCCCTTGATGCCGAAATCGCGCATCAGGCGCTTGGCTTCGCGCACACCCATCTTGCCCTTCCATGGGTCAATGGATGCGAAGGGGATCAGCACGTCTGAATTTTCCGCCGCCAGTTCGGCCACTTCCTCGTTCTTGTAGCGCCGGTAGCCGGTTTCGCGTTCCGCATCGACGGGGAAGATCACCGCGGCGATGTTCTGTTCGCGGTAGTGCTGCGCGGTCTGGGGGACCGTGGGCGGGTGCTGCCACGGCGCGCCGAAATAGCTGGCCATGGTGGCTTGCAGATCATCATAGCCGTCATCGGCATGACAGCCGCAAGGTTCCTCGGCATGGGTGTGGATGTCGATCGCGCGGATTTTTGTCAGGTCTACCATAGGTTTGGCCCTTCAGATCGTTGTGACGCAAGCGTCGTTATCCGCATAGAGCCGGGCCAGAAGCCCCGCCCTAAGGGTCAGCACCTTGCGGAAGTTGAGATTGCCCTTGGCGGTCATTTCACCGTCGGGCATGGAGGGCGGATCGGCCAGCACGATGGCGCGCGCCACGCGGGTGGAGCTGCCGCTGATCTCGCGGGCACGTTCTGCAAGACGGCGGTGGATATCCCCCAACAGCAGCGGATCAGACAACGCGCCGTCGGTGGAGTCGGTTGCAAAGCCCTCGGCTTTCAGTTCCGCCATATTGGGGAAGATCATCACCCCGATCTCATCGCGGTCGGCCCCGGTGATCACCAGATCCGACGCCAGCGGCGAAAGACAGGCCAGCATGTCGATCCGCAACTGGGCGGCGCGGACCCAGGTGCCGGTCAGCAGTTTGAAATCCTCGGAAATCCGGCCATCGAACTTCATGCCCTTGTTGGCATCGTCAGGATCCACGAACACCATCGCGTCACCAGTGATGAAATAGCCCTCATCATCGAACGCCTCGGCCGTTTTGGCGGCATCCTCGAAATATCCGGGCATGATGTTGGGGCCTTTGACCCGCACCTCGCAGCGCATGTCGGCATCGGGCAACAGCTTGACGGTGCACCCCGGCAACGGCACACCGACCACGCCAGACCTGTCGATCGGCTCATGTTGCAGCATCACCGCAGGCGCGGTTTCGGTCAGGCCCCAGCTGGTGGTGATCAGCGGCACCTCGCCCTTGATCTCCATCGCGATCGCCTCGAACCCCTGCCAGATATCCTGCGGCAGCGACGCGCCCGCGTAGAAGATCAGGTCGAGATCGGCAAAGAACCGGCGGCGCAGGTCATCATCGGCCTTCAGCGCCTTCAGCAGCATTCCGTAGCCCACAGGCACATTGAAGCTGAGCGTTCCGGTCATCAGCGCAAGGTTTTCCAACGTGCGGTCAAACAGGCCCTGAACCGGCTTGCCATCGTCAACATAAAGCGAACCGCCATTGGCCAGCATCATGTTGAAATTATGCGACCCGCCAAAGACGTGGTTCCACGGCAGCCAGTCCACAATGCGCGGCGGGCGTTCGCGCAGCAACGGCATTGCGTCGGCCAGTTGGGTCTGGTTCACGCACATCATGCCTTGCGTCGTCAAAACCCCCTTGGGCGAAGAGGTGGAGCCCGAAGTCATCAGGATTTTAACCACCGTGTCCGGGGTAACAGCCTCGAACGCGTCATCGAGGCTGACGCTGCCATCGCCCTGAAGCAAAGCCTCGAACGGCGTAACACCGGGGCGACCATGGGCGTGGCTGGCGACGATCTCGATCCCGTCGAAACAGTCCAGCGCCAGCGCCTCGGCGTATTGCGCGGCATCAATTGTGTAGGCCATCGCCGGGCGCACCAGTTCCACCGCATGGCGCAACCGGCCATGGGCCCCGTGGATCAGGGAATATTGCTCGGCCACCGGGACCGTAGGAATGCCGGCATATTGCCCGGCAAGCGCCAACAGTCCGTGATCCACCCCGTTGCCCGACAGGATCATGATCGGGGTGTCGGCATCCAGGCCCCGCGCCAGCAGGCTTGCCGCCAGCACGCGCACCTGTTCCAGCGTCTCGCGATAGGTCACAGTCCGCCAGCCCGCGCCGCTGCGTTCAGCCAGGAACACCCGGTCAGGTGCCTCAATGGCCCATCTGTGCAGCCAGTCGCCCGTTCGTTTCATCACCGGACCAAGGTGGATGTCCGAATGCAGCAGGATGGACCCATCGGCACGGGTGTCAGCGGTGACGGAATGGGGCAGGAAATTGGGTGTACGCTTCATGGCGGTCATTCCTTCAGGCCCTTGGCCTCGATCTGGCGCAGAACATCCAGAGCCTGCGCGTATTCTGTCATCCCCACTCCTTGAAGAAGCCGGGCTTCATGGGATTTCACCGCCTCGATCGCGCGGGCACATAGCTGCCGCCCGGCCAGGGTCGGCACCAGCGCATAGGCGCGCCGGTCGGTTGGGACTTTTTCCCGCAAAATCAGGTCGCGGCCCTCCAGCTCGTCTATGATGACGACCAGATTGGGCCGCTCGATATCCATTGCGGCGGCCAGTTGCGATTGGCGTAGACCGGGATTGTCGACAATCAGGACAAGCGCCGAATAGGTGACCATCCGCAGGTCAAACGGCTTCAAAGTGGCGGCCAGATCGGCCTGCACCACGTTGAAGGCGCGTTTCATGTGGTAGCCGACGAACCCACGCAAGGTCTCGTCTGACACGCGGGTCACAACGGGCGGCACTGGGTTGGGTTTGCTCATGCGGGTCATCCGAATTTCGGGTCGCGTTTTTGCAGGAAGGCCTGCAACCCCTCGATCGCGTGGGGGCTGGTCTGGGTCAGGGCCGCGCAGAGGCTTTCGGTGAACAGGCCATCAGCCTTGGACATATCCTCGATGCGGGAAATCGCCTGGATCATGATGTAGTTCGACAAGGGTGCATTCGACGCGATCTGAGCCGCCAGTTTGCGTGCCAGCGGCAGCGCCTCACCTTCACCGACGCTGTAATGGGTCAGACCAAGCGACAGCCCTTCGGCAGCGCCATATTTGCGGCCGGTCAGCATCATCTCGACCATCCGGTCAGCTCCCAGAATGCGCCCCACCCGGACCGACGCGCCGCCGCCCACATAGATGCCGCGCTTGCCCTCGGGCAGTTGGAAGATCGTCGAAGGCTCGGCGATGCGCACATGGGTGGACGTGGCCAGTTCCAACCCGCCACCGATGACCGCGCCGAACATGGCGGATACAACCGGCAGCCCGCCATACTGGATCTTGTCCATGATCGCGTGCCAGCCGCGAGAATGGCGCATGGTGCCCTCTGCGTCGCGCTGCTGATGTTCGGCCAGATCGAGGCCAGAGCAATAATGCCCTGCCGTGCCTGTCAGGATGACGACCTTTACCTCCTCGGGCGGGTTGGAAAAGAACGCGTCAATCTCGTGCAGAAGCGCGTCGCACATGGCGTTGCGCTTGCCGGGGCGGTTCACGGTGAGGGTGGCAATGCCGTCCTCGATCTCGATTTTCAGGATATCTGACATGTGGAGCCTTCAGCGCGGAGGCAGCCGGACCGCGCCATCGAGGCGGATCGTGGTGCCGTTAAGGTAAGAGTTTTCGATGATCTGGGCGGCCATGAGCGCGTATTCTTCCGGCTGGCCAAGCCGCGCCGGAAAGGGGATGTTCGCGGTGATCTGGGCAGTGACCTCTTCAGGCAGACCCTCCATCATCGGGGTGTGAAAAAGCCCTGGCGCAATGGCCATAACGCGAATGCCGGACCGGGCGAATTCCCGCGCGGCCGGCAGGCACATGGCGGCAATGGCGCCTTTCGAGGCCGCATAGGCCGCCTGCCCCAACTGCCCGTCCTGATACGCGACGGATGCGGTGTTGATGATCACGCCGCGTTCGCCGGTCTCGGTCGGATCAAGCTCGGACATCAGCCGGGCCGCGTGGCTCATCACATTATAGGTGCCGAAAAGGTTCACACGCAGGGTGCGTTCGAAGACGTCGAAGGACATTTTGCCCTCGCGCCCCACGATCCGGGCCGCCATGCCGACGCCTGCACAGTTCACCGCGATGCGCGCCGCCTGACCAAAGCGGTCTGCCACCTGGTCCACGGCTGCCCCCACGGCGGATTCATCGCTGACATCGACCTGCCATGCGGCACCGCCAATCTCGGCCGCCACGGTCTCTGCCCGCGCGCCATCATAGTCGAGGATCGCAACAGTCGCGCCCTGCCCTGCCAGATGCCGCGCGGTTGCAGCCCCAAGGCCCGACCCGCCACCGGTGACGATGGCCACCTGATCTTGAATACGCATGGGCGACTCCCTTCCTTTTCTTTTCATAATAGTTATGTCACATAACTATATTGAACGCAAGAACCCCCGGCCGTGACCGGGGGCTCGTTTCCGCTAAAGCGGTAGCAGGAACAGCGTGATCGCCGGGAACAGCACCAGGATCACAACGCGCACGAGGTCTGAGGTGACGAAGTACATCACCGCCTTGTAGGTCTCGACCATCGGCGTTTCCCGGTCCATCGCGTTGATGATGAACAGGTTCATGCCAACGGGCGGCGTAATCAGGCCAACCTCGACGACGATCAGCACCAGGATACCGAACCAGATCGCGGTTCTGGTCGAAACCACATCTTCGAGCTGGTACTCGGTAACGGGGCGCATACCCAGGTCGCGGAACTGGTCGCGGGTCAGTTCGGTGCCCGCTGCCAGCAGATCCTGCGCTTGCCTTATCAGCTCTGGCGCCGCATCCAACCCTTGGGCAATCGCCGCCTCCAGACGCACGGACTGAAGGCTGATCATGTCAACAAGTCCGAAATCCAGAACCGAGATAACCGGGAAGAAGATCGGGATCGTCAGCAGGATCATCGACAGCGAGTCCATCAGGCACCCGAAGACGAGGTAGAAGATCAGGATCAGCGTGAGGATCATCCAAGGCGAGAAGCCTTGCGCCAGGACGAACTCTGACAAGGTTTGCGGCACCTGGCTAAGGGCAAGGAACCCGTTATAGAGATGCGCCCCAAGCACGATGAAAAAGATCATCGCGGTGCCAATGGCGGTGGCGATGATGCTTTCCTTGAACACTTTCCAAGTCAGCGTTCCGTTGAAGAAGGCAATCAACCCGGTGCCGAATGCGCCGACGGATGCGCCCTCGGTCGGCGTGAACCAGCCCAGATAGATGCCCCCGACGACAAGTCCGAAGACAAGGATCACCGGCCAGACATCGACCATGGCGCGCAACCGCTCGGCCATGGGAACCGGAGGCCGGGTGCCCGCCGCACCGGGATTGATGCGCACATAGATCGAGATTGTGATGATATAGCCGATCGCCGCCAGAATGCCCGGCACAAGCGCCGCAAGGAACAGCGAGGCAATGTTCTGTTCCGTCAGGATCGCGTAGATCACCAGGATCACCGATGGCGGAATGAGAATGCCGAGCGTACCGCCCGCGGCCAGCGTGGCGGTCGAAAAGCCGCCGGAATAGCCATAACGCTTGAGCTCTGGCAATGCGACGCGGCCCATTGTGGCGGCGGTGGCCAGCGACGAACCACAGATCGCGCCAAAGCCCGCGCAGGCCCCGACCGAGGCCATGGCGACCCCGCCCTTGCGGTGCCCAAGCCAGCTTTCCGCCGCCTTGAACAGAGCCGTGGACATGCCCGACAGGGTCGCAAACTGGCCCATCAGCAGGAACATCGGCACGATGGACAGCGAATAGCTGGAGAAGGTGGTGAAGGTTTCTGTCTTCAGGCGCGCCATGAACATCGAGGTGTCGCCAGTGGCCATCCACAGGCCACCCACACCGGCAAGGAACATCGCCAGACCAATGGGCATACGCAGAAAGATCAGCAGAAGGAGGACCGGGAAGGACCAGGCCCCAAGCTCGAACATCGTCAATGGACTGCCCCCCCGGAGCCAGGAAGAATGGCGCGGCCGCTGATCCCTTCGATCACGCGGGCGGCGGCGCAGTAGACGCCGACCAGCGAGGTGGCGATGGCCGCGACAAGGCTGGCGGCATAGGCCCACCAGACCGGATATTGCAGCAGGAACGAAGTCTGCCCGTTATGATATTTGTCCATCATGCCTTCGAAAAGCTGAACGGTTATCAGGATCAGGACGCCTGCCAGAACGATCTCCCACAGGGCCTGAAGGAATTTGTTGACGCCCGATGGCATCAGGGATGTGAAGACATCCACTGCCGCGTGGCCACCATACAGCTGGCAAATCGGCAGAAAGCAAAAGATGACAAAGGCGATGCCGGACTCGACGACCTCGAAATCGCCCTCGATCGGGGCAACGCCAGTGCCGATGAGCCAGTTGGCAAAGCCCCCGGCGATGCCGTTCAGCCAATCGGAATTGCCAAACGTGTTCAGGCCGCGCCCAAGCACGCTGACAAACACGAGAATCACGAGGAGTGTCAGGATCAAGCCGCCAAGCACGGCCATACCGCGGGCCAGCCGGTCCACCAGATTGGGCATCATATTCCCCATCAGTTGCAGATAAAATACGGCCCCCCCATACACTTAGGCACAGGAGGGCCGGCTTGATCAGGCGCTGTATTCAGCGATCAGGGCGCGGGCCTCGGCCAGCAGGCCGGTGCCGTCCATACCGGCTTCGTCCATCTCGGCAACCCAGTTGTCGATGGTGGGCTGAGCGGCTTCGCGCCACATGTTCACCTCGTCCTCGGACAGCTCGATGATGTTGTTGCCACGGTCTTCAGCGGCAATACGGGAAGGCTCGTCGAATTCCTGCATGGTGCGACCGGCCCATTCGGACGTGTCAGCGCCCGAGTTGGCGTCGATCACCGCTTGCAGATCGGCGGGCAGCGCATCGTAGGATGCCTGGTTCATGCCGAAGATGAAGCTGGTGGTGTAGAGCGAGGCATTCGGGAAGATGGTGTGGTTTTCCACCAGTTCCTGAACGCGCAGGATGCCCACGACCTCCCACGGGATAACGGTCGCATCGACCACGCCGCGCGACAGCGCTTCGGGGATCGCCGGAACCGGCATACCAACGGTGGTCGCGCCGAGGTTCGAGAACATGGCGTTGGTCACTCGGGTCGGTGCGCGCAGCTTGACGCCGTTCAGGTCGGCAGGCGTGCGGATCGGCGTGGAGGAGTGGATCAGGCCGGGGCCATGGACCCAGACAGCGATCGGTTTGAACGCGGCGAAATCGGCGTCCATCATATGACGCTCGGCCATGGTCCAGTAGGCGCGGCTGGTCGGGCCGGCGCTGGTCATCATGAAGGGCAGTTCGAACACTTCGGTGCGCGGGAAACGGCCGGGGGTATAGCCCGCCACGGTCCAGACAACATCAGCAATGCCGTCGATGGCCTGGTCGATCAGATCGGGGGGCGTGCCGCCAAGCTGCATGGAGGGGTAGCGTTCCACGGTGATACGGCCACCGGACTGTTCCTCAATGGCATCTGCCCACGGGTCCAGAACCTGTGCGGGGATGTTTGCCTGCGCGGGCAGGAACTGGTGCAGGCGCAGGGTAAATTCATTGGCGCGCGCTGCCTTGGGCAGAACGGTCGCGCCGATAACTGCCATACCGGCGGCGCCGGTGGTCTTCATCAGGTTACGACGGGTGATGGTCATTGTCGGTTTCCTCCCTTTTGACCGAAGCGTAGCCGCAATCCCTGGCGGATACACATGATTCTCTCTCGTTTAGTCTTTCCCTTTCCGATATAGATATACGACATAACTATTCTTGTCGATACCATTATTATCGGGTGCATGTCTGCTCAAATTCGTTTCATATGAAACGACCAACCGTTCGGTAACCTAATATTCTGTCGCGCGCAACGCATTTTATGCATTCCTGTTGCGCATGGTTTCCGAAGACACTGCCCCATCCAGTCCGGTAGAGCCATAGAGCCAGGAAATCATATTGTACCACTCCTCGGGGCTTCTGGCGCTCATCACTGCGTTGCGCAATTCCGCATGTGCGCCTGACGCGTGGTAGATGTGGTCGCCGATCTCACGCGATTGCAGCTGAATGCGCGCAGTGCGCAAACGGCGCATGTCCTGATAGGCCGGAAAAGCGCGGGTGGCATCGCCGGAACAGGCCTCCATCTGGTGGGCAAGCGCCACTGCGTCCTCCATCGCCATGCAAGCACCTTGGGCGAAATACTGCAACTGCGGATGCGCCGCGTCGCCAAGCAGCACAACGCGCCCGTCCTGCCAGTTCATGACCGGATCACGGTCGCACAGAACCCAGAGTTTCCAGTCCTTGCCCTTTTCGATGATCTGGCGGGCGACCGGGTTCACATGCTCAAAACCCCGGCGTACTTCGTCATGAGAGACAGGCTTGCCCGCCACCGGTTCCGCCGCATCGTTGTGATAGGTCACCACGAGGTTAAAGAGCTTCCAGCCCGACAGCGGATAGTGAACGATATGGCATTTTGGCCCGGCCCACAGGGTGGCCGCGTTCCAACGCAGATCCTCGGGCATATCCTCGACCGGGATCACGCTGCGATAGGTGGTGTGGCCCGAGACGCGCGGCTTGCCATCGCCCACCACCCGCTTGCGGATATTGGACCAGAGCCCGTCAGCGCCAATCAGCGCGCGGCCCGTCACCCGTTCGCCGCTTTCAAGGATGGCGGTCGCGCTGGTGTCATCCTGATCGTAGTCCGCAACCCCCGCATTGGTGCGCAGCTCTACCAGCTCATGGTCTCGGCAGGCCCGCAGGAACACCCCATAAAGATCGCCGCGATGGACCACAGCATAAGGGTTTCCGAAGCGTGTGCGAAAGGCGTCGTCCAGCGGGATGCGAGTGATTTCCTGGCCGCTTATGGCATCCATCAGGCGCAGGTTGTCGATATAGACCGCCATGTTTCGGGCCGCATCGCCAACACCCAGATAATCAAAGGCATGGAACGCATTGGGGCCAAGCTGAATGCCCGCACCGATTTCGCCAAGTTCGGGGGCTTTTTCCAGCACCAGCGAACGTATGCCCTTTTGCGCCAGACCGATGGCTGTCGCCAGCCCGCCGATACCGCCGCCTGCGATAATGATCCTGTCTTGTGCCATTTGGTGCACTCCTTCTCGAAGCATGACTTTCCTGATCACCCACGAAAATTGACATTCTGGGTGCGATGGTTCCCGAAAACGGAAACTGGCTACGATGTGTGACGGACCCTAGGGCTCTGCGTCGGGTTGCAGGCCGGGGGCCGCATCGGCAAAGGCGGGACGCGCCTGACAGGCGTCATAGACCGCGTTCACTCGTTCAAGGTGACTGATATCGAGCTTGAAGCGCGCCGCCGAGAAGACCTGCGGAACAAGGCAGATATCGGCCAGACCCGGCGTGTCGCCAAAACAGAAGGACCCGCCATGTGTCTGTTTGGCTAGCAGCGCCTCGCACGCCTCCAGGCCATCCCCGATCCAACGCTGGCACCAGGCGTCTTTTACCGCCTGATCTGCGCCGAACTGCTGCTCCAGATAATCCAGCACCCGCAGGTTTTGCAGCGGATGCACGTCGCAGGCTATGACCTGAGCAAACGCCCTGACCTGCGCGCGCAGATCCTTGTCCGACGGCAGCAGCGCGGGATCTGGATAGGTCTCATCCAACCATTCCACGATGGCCAGAGATTGCGTCAGCACCAGCCCATCCGCCTCCAACGCCGGAACCAGCGCCTGCGGGTTCAGCGCCCGGAAAGCGGGGCCCTTCTGTTCCCCGCCACCCCGGCGCAGATGCACCGAGGTAAAGTCATGCGCCAAGCCCTTGAGGTTCAGCGCAATGCGCAACCGATAGGCAGAGGAGCTGCGGAAATATCCGTGAACGTGGATCATTCCGGCGCGCCGATGGTCAGGGAAATCGGCTCCAACCCGTCGACACCACCGGTGATGACGTCACCCGCCACAACCGGGCCAACCCCCGCCGGTGTGCCGGTCATGATCACGTCGCCGGGGGCGAGGTGGTAGAACTTGGACAGGTCTGCCACGATCTCGGCCACGCCATGGATGAGATCCGACAGCAACGCGTCTTGCTTGACCTCTCCGTTCACTTCCAGGTGGATGCGTTGCGGGCCAATCGCGCCCATCTCATCGGCCTTGGTCAGACCGGTCAGCACGGCAGAGCCTTCCACATCCTTGCCCAGATCCCACGGCCGCTGCTTGGCACGGGCCGCCAGTTGCAGATCGCGGCGGGTCATGTCCAGACCGCAGCCATAGGCATAGATCGCCCCTGACGCGTCCTCGACCGAGGCGCGGAAGACGGGTTTGCCGATGACCAGCACAAGTTCCATTTCATAGTGGAAGTTTTCCGTTCCCGGCGGATAGGGCAGCGTCGATCCGCTGGCCAGAACCGCCTGCGGCGACTTGGTGAAGTAGAACGGCGCCTCTCGGTCGACTTCTACCCCCATCTCGGCGGCGTGCGCGGCATAGTTGCGACCCACACAGAAGATGCGGTGCACCGGATACTCGGCGGCTTCCCCTTTCACGGGGATGGACTGCACCTTTGGGGTGTCGAAGAGATAGTCGGTCATCGCGCGCGTTCCTCGTAATAGCCTAGCTTGTCCTGAAGCGGGCGGTCATGGACGCGCACCAGATAGGCGTCTTCGTCCGCTTCATGGGTGATTTCGGCAAAGACCGGGGCGGTAAACGTGTCTTTCGGGCCCCATTCGATCAATTCGCCATTGATGGTGGTTTTACCCCGCCCCTTTACGACGTGGAAGGCGGCAGAAGAGGACCGCAGCGGTGGCGCATGGCGCTGACCAGCCCCGATCCGCATCGCGGTAAAGCCCATTGTGGGCAGCACATCCGCCCCGGTTTCGGGGTTCACGTAGTCCAGTTCCGCGCAGTCGCCATCGGTATAGGCCGCCATCTCGTTCAGCGCGGCCTCGGTCCGTCCCCAGGGGTAACGCATCATCGGATATCGGCGCGAGCCCGCGCCCAGTTTGCGGCTAGGGGCCAGACCCGAGGACAGGTATTCCACCTGGCTGGCATCGGGGCGATTGCGCTGCGCCTGGAGCGGGCCTTCGGTGGCGTAGGATCCTTCGAGATAGACGAAAAGCGGCAGGTCGAGCGCGTCGAGCCAAACCACGGGTTCCGTCCCCTCATGGCCATGATCATGCCATTCGCCACCGGGGGTGAGCACCAGATCGCCCTCCTCCATCGGCAGCTTTTCCCCGTCCACCACGGTATAGCCGCCGGTGCCTTCCACCACGATCCGCACGGCAGAGGGCGTATGCACATGGGCTGGCGCGGTTTCACCGGGCAAAAGCAGCTGCATCCCAAGATAGATTGAGGAGGTCGCCTGCATGGCCCCTGCCCCACGACCGGGATCAGAGAGGACCAGAACCCGCCGTTCCGCCTTTTCCACCGGCGTCAGGTCGCCTGCGCGCATCAGGAGCGGCCGCACAGCGGCATAGCGCCAATGGCCGGGCTTGGTGACAGGGTTGGGGGCCCCATGCGGCAACACGTTGCGCATCATTGGCCAAAGCGGAGCGACCCCCGCTGCCGTCATGTCATCGCGATAGTCCTGTGGCAGCTCTTCCAACGTGCCCAATTGCTCGCCCATGGCGTCCTCCCTCGGATTCGATATAGTAAGTATGCTGATCATTAGTATGCTTGTCAACTCCCGCCGGACTCGCCTATCCTGATCGCGTCAGGAGGGAGGCCAGAATGGTCGAGATTTACAATATGGCAGGGCATCTGGTGCGCCGGTTGAACCAGATCTCGGTGGCGATTTTCGCGGACCGGATGGCAGCGGCTGGTGTGGAACTGACGCCGGTGCAATTCGCGGCGCTATCGGCCATCGACGCACGCCCCGGCATTGCGCAGGCGGCCCTGGCGGGTGCGATTGCCTATGACCAGACAACGCTAGGGGGGGTGATCGACCGGCTGGAACAAAAGGGCTTCGTCGCGCGAGAGGTCAGCCCGACGGACCGTCGCGCGCGGGTGCTGACCGTGACCGATGCCGGACAGAAGCTGCTGGCGCAGGTGCGGCCCGTGGTGCGCGACTTGCAAAGCGATATCCTGTCTGGGCTGGACGAGGCCGAAACAGCGCAATTGCTGGCGCTGCTCAAGAAGACCACGGATGCGGGCAATGACAAAAGTCGCGCCCCCCTGGCCCCGCGCGAAAGGCGCTAGAGGCCGACGGGCTGGACGCTGCCGACATTTCCCGGCATGACTTTGTAATGACACGCGAAAGCCCCCCGATGACCGATCAAGACGGCCCGAAATCCTGCTGCGCTCCGGCCCGCGTGGGGGATGCCAGCCCTGCCCCTGAAGTTCAAAGGGGCACCGGCGATTGCGGAAAGGCCGAGGCGATCCGAATACCTGGCGGCACCGCTCTTGTGGGCACTGCCCGCCCCGGCCTGCCGATGGATGGCGAAAGCCCGGTGAAACACCGGCGGGTCAAACCCTTCGCCATCGACGCAACCACCGTCACCAACGCCCGTTTTGCCCGTTTCGCGGCAGAAACCGGATATGTCACGGAAGCCGAACGGTTTGGAAATTCCTTCGTGTTCTTTAGCTTTCTGCCGCCGGACAGCGCCCCGACCCAAGGCGTGGTCGGGTCTGAATGGTGGCGCATGGTTGACGGGGCAAATTGGCGGCTTCCCCATGGGCCGGACGTGCCCGAGGCCTATCATGACGATCACCCTGTGGTTCAAGTCAGCTGGAAGGATGCGCAGGCCTTCGCCACCTGGGCCCGAGGGCGGCTGCCGACGGAGGCTGAATGGGAACATGCCGCGCGGGGAGGACTGGGCGATGTGCGGTTTCCCTGGGGAGATGAGGAACCGAACGATACGTCTTTCCTTCCCTGCAATATCTGGCAGGGCAGCTTTCCGCATCACAACACCGGGGCCGACGGGTTCATCGCCACAGCGCCGGCCCGGTCCTTCGAGCCCAATGGATACGGGCTTTACAACATGGTGGGCAATGTCTGGGAATGGACAGCAGAGCCATTCAGGGTGAAATCGCTGAAAAAGGCGTCGCAAGCGGCGCATCGGGGGAAAGAGGGCTACAAGCTGCAAAAAGGCGGCTCATTCCTCTGCCATATCTCCTACTGCTTCCGATATCGGATCGCGGCACGTCACGGGAATGCACCGGACACCGCGACGCCCCATCAGGGTTTTCGGCTGGTTTACGACCTCTGACCAGAGCGTGAAAAATCTTCCCGAAGATTTTTCCGCCCCGCGCGTCCGCAGTCGAAAAGTTTTCGGGAAAACTTTTCTCTGCGTCCCGGTTGGTCAGAAATCCAGCCCCAGATCCAGTGTCTTGGCAGAGTGGGTCAGGGCGCCAGAGGAAATGTAATCCACCCCGGTTGCAGCAACATCCGCAATACGCGGCAGGGTCATGTTGCCCGATGCCTCGGTGACAACACGGCCTTTGACCAACGCAACAGCGTCACGCAAAGTTGCGGTGTCCATATTGTCGAGCAGCACCACATCGGCTCCGCCCTCCTCCAGCACCTCGGCCAGCTGGTCAAGAGTATCGACTTCGATCTCGACCCGCATCATGTGGGAGGCACTGGCTTTCGCCGCCTTCAGCACCGCGCGCACGCCCCCTGCGGCGGCGATGTGGTTGTCCTTGATCAGGATGGCATCGGACAGGCTGAAGCGGTGGTTGAAGCCCCCGCCATGCAACACCGCCTGCTTTTCAACCAGACGCAGACCCGGGGTTGTCTTGCGGGTGCAGGTGATGCGGGTCGCTGTGCCTTCGGTTTCCTTGACGAATTGCGACGTCAGCGTCGCGATCCCGGACAAGCGGCCTGCGAAGTTCAGCGCCACGCGTTCGCCTGACAGGATCGAGGCGGCGCTGCCCTTTATGGTCATCAGCGTGTCGCCGGGCGCACAAGGCGCGCCATCTGGGCGCAGGGTTTCGACCACAAGCGATGGGTCCACCAGCTGAAAGGCCAGCCGCGCGATCTGCATCCCCGATACGACACCTGCCTGCCGGGCATTGAGCCGTGCATCATAGGTCACATCCGCCGGGATTACGGCGCGGGTTGTTACGTCGCCATAGGTTCCAAGATCTTCCATCAATGCAGCGCGCACCAGCGGCTCAAGGATCAGATCGGGCAGGTTGACATGCTGCATTACGGGGCGTCCTTTGCGGCGGCATCGCGGATCGCCATGGCGTCCGTCAGAGTGATCAGGGTGCGATGCGCGAGATCGGGGTTCTGTGAGGGAAAGTCATCGCGCCAATGCCCGCCCCGGCTTTCCTCGCGGGACAAGGCGGCCGCCGCGATAAGCGTCGCGGTGGCGGTCATGTTAAGGAAGGAAGGATCGTTCGCGTGGTCGGCCTCCAACCGGGCAATGGTCCGCAGTGCTGTGCTCAGACCTGACCCGGTGCGGCGCACGCCTACATGGGCCGTCATCATCTGGCGCAACTCTGCCACGGCAAGCGGGTCCGGGGCGCTGCCGCCTTCGGGGAAGCGGATGACGACCGGAGCGGCCTCGGCCAGCGTCGTGTTGGCTGCGATATCCGCGGCGGCGTTGCGCGCATAGACAAGCGCCTCCAGCAACCCGTTAGAGGCCAAGCGGTTGGCGCCATGAAGCCCCGTCGAAGACGCCTCTCCGCAGACCCACAGGCCCTCGAGGCTGGTCCGGCCCGCAGGGTCTGCCGCGATGCCGCCCATGTGGTAATGGGCTGCTACTGCCACCGGGATCGGGTCTGCGACCGGATCTATTCCAGCCCGGGCGCAGGTTTCAGCGACCGAGGGGAACATCGTCAGAACCTTCGCCCCAAGCGCCGCGCGCGTGTCCAGCATCGGGCGGTTTCCGGCCTGCGTTTCGGCAAAGATCGCGCGGGCGACGATATCGCGGGGGGCCAGTTCGGCGTCGGGATGGACGCTGAGCATGAAGCGCTCCCCTTGGCGGTTGATCAGTATCGCCCCCTCGCCGCGCAGGGCCTCGGTGGCCAATGGCGCGGGGTCTTCGCCGATGTCGAAACCCGTGGGGTGGAACTGCACGAACTCCGGGTCAGCCATCAAGGCACCTGCCCGTGCCGCCATGCCGATCACCTGTCCGCGAATACGTGGCGGGTTGGTGGTGTGGGCGTAAAGCCCACCCGATCCACCGCCTGCCAGAAGAACGGCAGGGGCCTTGATCAGCACGTCGCCGGACGGTTCCCTTGCCGAGGTGATCCAGACGCCGGCCACCCGGCCACCTTCGGTTTCCAACCGGGTTGCAAGCGCGCCTTCGATCACCTGCGCCGATGGCGTCGCGCGCAAAGCAGCAATCAGCGTTTCCATGATCTGCTTGCCCGCCTGATCACCCTGCACCCGCACCACTCGGGCGGCGGAATGGGCGGCTTCGCGGCTCATGACATAGCCGCCATCTGCGGCGCGGTCGAAAGGGGTGCCAAGATTCGTGAGATCAAGGATATGATCGCGCGCCACGCGGGTGACCATGGCGGCAACCTCGGCATCGACGGTCCCTGCCCCGGCCTTGACGGTATCGGCGGCATGGGCCTCGGGGCTGTCACTGGCGGCCATGGCAGCGGCCACGCCGCCTTGTGCCCATGCGCTGGAGGCACCATCGCCAAGCACTTCGGGCGAGATCATCAGCACCGGGCGCGGGGCCAGTTCCAAAGCCGCATAAAGCGCGCCAAGGCCCGCGCCCACAATGACAATACGGTCCGTGCGGATCACCGCCTCAGATCCCCAATTCGCGGCTGAGGTCGATCATCCGCTGAACGGCCAGCCGCGCCTTCACGGCAATCTCTTCATCCACGTGCACCTCTGGCGACATGGTGTGCAGCGACCAGAGCACTTTTTCCAGCGTGATCTTCTTCATGTAGGGGCACATGTTGCAGGGGCCGACAAATTCCACCTCTGGCAACGCGTCTGCGATGTTGGAGGCCATCGAACATTCGGTCAGCAACATCGCGTTCTTGGGCTTCTCGCGCGACACGTAGTCGATGATGCCTTTGGTCGAGCCCGAGAAATCGGACGCATCAACCACGGAGGGAGGGCATTCGGGATGCGCGATGATGCGGGTGCCGGGGTTCCATTCGCGGAAATCCTTGATGTCTTCCGCCGTGAACTGTTCGTGCACGATGCACGAGCCTTCCCACCAGACCACGTTCTTCTGTGGCACGTCACGGGCGACGTTCTGGGCCAGGTACTGGTCGGGCGTCATGATCACTGTGTCGCTGTCCATCGCGGCCACGATCTGGGCGGCGTTGGAAGACGTGCAGCAGATGTCGGAGGCGGCTTTCACCTCGGCGGTGGTGTTCACATAGGATACGATCGGCGCGCCGGGATATTTCGCGCGCATTTCCGCGATGCCAGCGGCGGTGATCGATTCCGCCAGCGAGCATCCTGCCTCCATATCGGGCATCAGCACGCGCTTACCAGGGCTGAGGATCTTGGACGTTTCCGCCATGAAATGCACGCCGCACTGTACGATCACCTCGGCGTCGGTGCGGGTCGCCTCGATTGCCAGTTGCAGGCTGTCACCTACGAAATCAGAGATCCCATGATAGATGTCTGGAGTCATGTAGTTATGCGCCAGGATGACTGCGTTGCGCTCGCGCTTGAGGCGATTGATCGCGGCCACATAGGGTGCGTGACGGACCCAGTCCACCGGCGTCACCACCCTGTCCATTTTGGCGTAGATCGGGGCCAGCTCTTCGGCCAGTTCGGCATTTGGCGCGAGGTCATAAGCCTCTGACAGGCTTTCGCGCATAGCAGTGATATCGAGCATCTCAGCCCTCCAGGTGACGACCCCCTGCACGGATCGGGTGGCGCCTTCTGTCATGACGTGTGGGCAGCTTCAAGCCGTTGCAAGGCCGCATGGGGTTAACCTGCTGCCTGAAAAGAACAATTTGATGCCAATAAGCGTCTGAAATGTCAGATCTTACGCGCAGCATCCAGAACAAGCGCATCAAGACCCTTGCCGCCCTCGGAGACATATGACAGCAGCTGCGCGCGCATCCGAGGGTCCCAGAAGTCGCTCAGATGAGCGGCAACCCGGTCCGCCTGATCGGTGCCCGGCTGGGTCTTGAAGAAGGTGGCGATCTGGTTGGCCATAGTGACCATTTTATCAGGGGACATCGGGCGTCTCCGTCGTGATGCGATGCGGGTGGGAATATAGGTCGAAACCACCGCCACGCGCAAAGGCGGCGATGGTGATCCCTGCCTGGTCGGCAAGGCGTAAGGCATGGGCGGTAGGGGCGGAGACGGCGATCAGCACCGGGCAGCCCGCCATGGCTGATTTTTGGATCAGTTCCACGGAAACGCGGCTGGTCAGGACGAAGGCGCCGGTTGCCGGGTCGATGCCCTGCAGGGCCAGCGCACCGATAAGCTTGTCGAGCGCATTGTGGCGACCCACATCTTCTCGGGCCAGAACGATCCCCTGCCCCGGCACCAGAAATCCAGCCGCATGAACCGCGCGGGTCTGGTCGTGGAGCGGCTGCTGCGCGCGCAGGTCATCTGTGGCATGGGCCACTTCGTGGGATGAAAGGCGCGGCTCTGCGGTGACCTTGGGCAACGCACGGGTGGCCTCTTCAAGACTGTCGATCCCGCACAGGCCGCAGCCTACCGGGCCCATCATCTTGCGGCGCCGGGTCTCCAACGCCTGTGACCGATCGCCCGTCAGCCAGAAACGCGCCTCGATTCCGGCCTCGTGTTCGACCACTTCGAAATCCTCGACCTGATCGAGCCGGGTGATGAACCCCTCGGACAAGGCAAAACCATGGGCGAAATCGGCGATATCGCCGGGGCTGGCCATCATCACGGCCTGGGTGGTGCCATCGAACACAACCGCGACCGGCACCTCTTCGGGCAGGTTGCGGCGGACGGACAATTGCCCGTCCGACTGCACCGAAAGACCCGGCAGGGACCGTGACAGGGGCCGCGCCACCGGTTTTACTCCGCCGCCGGCAGGATACGGCGCGACCGTTCGGCCTGCGCGTTATAGTCCTCTTGCCACTCCGACGGCCCGTTCGAGGGCGCAACCTGCACTGCCGTCACCTTGTATTCCGGGCAGTTGGTGGCCCAGTCCGAGAAATCGGTGGTGATGACGTTGGCTTGCGTGTCGGGGTGGTGGAAGGTGGTGTAGACCACGCCGGGGCTGACCCGGTCGGTGATCTTGGCGCGCAGCGTGGTTTCGCCCGAACGCGAGGCCAGCCGCACCCAGTCCCCATCATTGAGACCGCGGTTTTCCGCGTCATGGGGGTGGATTTCCAGCACGTCCTCATCATGCCAGACCACGTTGTCCGTGCGCCGCGTCTGCGCGCCCACGTTGTACTGGGACAGGATCCGCCCGGTGGTCAGAAGCAGTGGGAAACGCGGGCCGGTCTTTTCATCGGTCGCCACATATTCGGTAACGATGAACCGCCCCTTGCCGCGCACGAACCCGTCCACATGCATGAGAGGCGTACCGTCCGGCGCGCTGTCATTGCACGGCCACTGGACCGAGCCGCGCTCTTCCAGCATCTCGTAGCTGACATTGGCGAAACCGGGGGTCGTGGACGCGATTTCTTCCATGATCTGGCTGGGATGCGTGTAGTGCCAACCCGCCCCCATGGCATTGGCCAGCATCTGAGTGATTTCCCAGTCGGCATAGCCATTACGGGGCGCCATCACCTTGCGCACGCGGTTGATCCGGCGCTCGGCATTGGTAAAGGTCCCGTCTTTTTCGAGGAAGGTCGATCCGGGCAGGAAGACATGTGCGTAGTTCGCGGTCTCGTTGAGGAAGAGATCGTGAACGATCACGCATTCCATCGCTGCAAGGCCCGCCGCCACATGCTTGGTGTCGGGGTCGGATTGCAGGATGTCTTCGCCCTGGCAGTAAAGCCCCTTGAAGGTGCCATCGACGGCGGCGTCCAGCATGTTCGGGATGCGCAGACCGGGCTCGGGGTCGATCTCCACGCCCCATGCTTTTTCGAAGATCTCGCGCACTTCGGGCATTTTCACGTGACGATAGCCGGGCAGTTCATGCGGGAAGCTGCCCATGTCGCAGGCCCCTTGCACGTTGTTCTGCCCGCGAAGCGGGTTCACGCCCACGCCCTTGCGACCGAGATTGCCGGTCAACATAGCGAGGTTGGCGATGCCCATGACGGTGGTCGAGCCCTGGCTGTGCTCTGTCACGCCCAGACCGTAGTAGATCGCGCCGTTGCCGCCGGTTGCAAAAAGACGCGCTGCCTTGCGCAGTTCTTCTGCCGGGACGCCGGTCAGCATTTCGTTGACTTCGGGGCTGTGGCGCGGATCCGACACGAATTCCGCGTATTCCTGGAACTCGTCCCAATCGCAGCGTTCGCGGATGAACGCCTCATCCATCAGGCCCTCGGTCACGATCACATGCGCCAGCGAGGTCACGACGGAAACGTTGGTGCCCGGACGCAGCGGCAGGTGATGGGCGGCCTTGATATGGGCCGATTTCACCAGGTCGATGCGGCGCGGGTCAATCACGATCAGCTTCGCACCTGCGCGCAGGCGCTTTTTCAGGCGGCTGGCGAAAACCGGGTGGCCATCGGTGGGGTTTGCGCCGATCACGATCACCACATCGGTATGCTCGACGGAGTCGAAATCCTGCGTGCCTGCCGAGGTGCCGAAGGTCTGTCCGAGGCCGTAGCCAGTGGGCGAGTGGCAAACGCGGGCACAGGTGTCGGTGTTGTTGTTCATGAACACACCGCGGGCCAGCTTTTGAACGAGATAGGTTTCCTCGTTGGTGCAGCGGCTGGAGGTGATGACGCCAATCGACCGGCGGCCATAGGTTTCCTGAAGCCCACGCATCTTGGTTGCGGCAAAGCTCAGCGCCTCGTCCCAGCTCACCTCTTTCCACGGCTCGTCGATCGAGTCGCGGATCATCGGGTTCAGGATGCGATCATTGTGGGTCGCGTACCCATAAGCGAAGCGGCCCTTCACGCAGGAATGACCCCGGTTCGCTTTGCCGTGCTTGTAGGGCACCATGCGCACCAGGTCGTCGCCGTTCAGCTCGGCCTTGAAGGAACAGCCCACACCGCAATAGGCGCAGGTGGTCACGACAGAGCGTTCGGGCGTGCCCAGTTCGATCACGGATTTTTCCTGAAGCGTTCCTGTCGGGCAGGCCTGCACGCAGGCACCGCAGCTGACGCAATCGGAGGACAGGAAATTGTCGGTTGCGGCCCCGGCGGACACGCGGCTGTCAAAGCCCCGGCCTTCGATTGTCAGCGCGAAGGTGCCCTGCACCTCTTCACAGGCGCGGACGCAGCGGCTGCAGACGATGCATTTCGCGGGGTCGTAGGTGAAATAGGGGTTCGAGTCGTCCTTGGGCAGCCATTCGAGGTTGGCTTCGCCGCTGGTGTTGCGCGCCTCGAAATGGTTGGCGAGGCTACCCGCCTGCGGGGCCTCGTAGCGCACATCGCGCAGGCCCACCATGCCGGCCATGTCCTGCAATTCGCAATCGCCATTGGCGGCACAGGTCAAACAGTCAAGCGGGTGGTCGGAGATATAGAGCTCCATCACCCCCTTGCGGATCTTCTTGACCTTCTGGGACTGGGTGTGAACCACCATACCGTCCATCACCGGCGTGGTGCAGGAGGCGGGCGTGCCGCGGCGGCCCTCGATTTCCACTACGCACAGGCGGCAGGATCCGAAGGCTTCAAGGCTGTCGGTGGCACAAAGCTTGGGGATCTGCATCCCGGCTTCCGATGCCGCGCGCATGACCGAGGTGCCCTCGGGCACGGTCACTTCGAACCCGTCGATGGTCAGGGTGACGGGCTTGCCTTCCTTGGCGGGGGTGCCGAAATCACGATCAGCGTCCCAAGGGATGATCAGGTCTTTCATTGCGTGACCTCCAGTGCACAATAGGGGGGAAGGCGCTTCGAAGCGCCTTTGTTACGCGGTTTCGAAACCGCGTTGGCGCGCGACGTCAAGGGGGCGCCCGATGTCCATTCGTTGTTCATTCCGCGGCCTCCTTCTGACGCGCGAAATCATCGGGGAAATGCGTGAGCGCAGACATCACCGGGAAGGGTGTGAACCCGCCAAGCGCGCAGAGCGAGCCGTCTTTCATGGTCTCGCAAAGGTCGGTCAGCAGCGGGATGGCAGACGCATCGCCCTCTGCGATCCGGTCAATGGTCTCGACCCCCCGCACGGCGCCGATCCGGCACGGCGTGCACTTGCCGCAGCTTTCGACCGCGCAGAACTCCATCGCGAAGCGGGCCATTTTCAGCATATCAGCCGAGTCGTCGAAGATCACCACGCCCGCATGGCCAATCAGCCCGCCTGCCTGGTCAAACTCCTCGTAGCCGAAGGGCGTGTCGAACTGATCGGGATGCAAGTAGGCGCCTAGCGGACCACCGACCTGAACTGCCTTGACGGGACGGCCCGAGGCGGTACCGCCAGCCACGTCATTGACCAGCGTGCCAAGCGGCATCCCGAAGGCGGTCTCAAACAGCCCGCCGAATTTCACATTGCCCGCGATCTGGATGGGCATCGTCCCCTTCGACCGGCCAAGGCCGAAGCCCGCGTAATGCGCCGCGCCCTTTTCGAAGATCACCGGCACCGTGGCCAGCGACAGCACGTTGTTCACCACCGTGGGCTTGCCGAGGAAGCCTTCCAAAGCGGGAAGCGGCGGCTTGGCGCGGACGATGCCGCGCTTGCCTTCGAGGGAGTTCAGCAGCGATGTTTCCTCGCCGCAGACATAAGCCCCCGCGCCAACGCGGATTTCCATGTCGAAGGCCTTGCCGGACCCCAGAACATCTTTGCCCAGAACCCCCGCCGAACGCGCCCGGCGCACGGCCTCTTCCATCACCGCAATCGCATCGGGGTACTCAGACCGCAGGTAGACATAGCCCTTGGTCGCGCCCACACCGAGGCCCGCAATCGCCATGCCTTCGATCAGGCAGAAGGGATCGCCTTCCATGACCATGCGGTCCGCGAAGGTGCCGCTATCGCCTTCGTCGGCATTGCAGACGATGTATTTCTGGTCGGCCTCAGCGCCCAGAACCGTGTTCCACTTGATGCCCGTGGGGAAGCCCGCACCACCGCGACCGCGCAGGCCGGACTCGGTGACTTCCTTGACAATCTCAGCGCCCGACATCGCAATCGCGCGGCGCAGACCAGCCAGGCCGCCATGCGCTTCGTAGTCAGTCAGGTCGAGCGGGTCGATCACGCCCACTCGGGCGAAGGTCAGGCGGGTTTGCTTGGCGAGGAACGGGATCTCTTCCACCGGGCCGAGCGAGGGCAGCTTGCCGTCGAGCAGCGCCGGAACATCGTCAACCGAGACCGGACCATAGCCAACACGGGTGCCGTCCTGATCCAGTTCCACCAGCGGTTCCAGCCAGATCATGCCGCGGGTACCGTTGCGGATCACCTGAACGTCGATCCCACGGGCGGCGGCTTCGGACATGATGGCGTCTGCCACCTCATCCGCGCCAAGCGCTTTGGCGGCGCTGTCGAGGGGAACGTAGATCTTCATGCGCCCGCCTCCGCCAGCAGTTTCGCCATTTTTGCGTCATCGACGCGGCCCACAACCTTGTTGTCCACCATCGCGGCGGGTCCGCAGGCGCAGAGGCCCAGGCAATAAACCGGCTCGATCGTCACCGCGCCATTCGCGGTGGTCCCGTGCCATTCTGTTCCCAGCTTCTCCAGCGTCCGTGCGGCCAGCGCATCGGCGCCCACGGCCTGACAGGCTTCTGCCCGGCAGATCTTGACCACATGGCGGCCCGCCGGAACCTCGCGGAAATCGTGATAGAAACTCATCACCCCGTGCACCTCGGCGCGGGTGATGTTCAGCGCCTCTGCGATCACTGGCAACGCAGCCTGTGGCACGCAGCCAAACTGTTCCTGCAAGGCGTGAAAAATGGGAAGAAGCGGACCTTCGAGATTCAGATGGGACGCGACGATTTCGCGGATCTCTTCTGCATTCGGGGCGGGCTGGGAAAGGGACATGGCTGGCTCCGGTCGTTTCAGCCCCGTATTCACCCGCGCAACCTTCGCGATTCAATATCGCTTTTCCGTTAGACGATAGAAATGTTCTATCGAGAAACCTCGGACATGCGCCGGGATTCTGTCAGCAGCGCCTCCAGCACCGGGGTGTGAGGTTCGCGCCATGGGGCGATCAGGCCCACGGAATGCCCCCTGCCCGCCCCTGAAAGCGGAATGATTTCAAGGGGTTTGCCCCCTGTCAGGAAGCGCGCCATATCGGCCGGCAGCACCGTCAGAAACCCACCCTCCAGCACATTTGCCACCAAAACCACGGTCGAATTTGACTCCACCATCGCCTCTGGCACGACGCCCGCAATCTCAAAGTTTTTATTGATGATCCGCCGGTTCTGCATGTCTGGCGTCAGAAGGCACAATTTTTGACCATCAAGATCACGCCAGCGCACCTCTGACCGGCCCGCAAAGGGGGAATCGCCGCGGCAGACGAGCATATAGCGTTCCTCGTAAAGCGCCTCGGTGCTAACCCGCCCCGTGGGTTCATTATCGAGATAGGAAATGCCTGCATCCACATCGAGATTTTCGATCATGTTCAGGATCTCTATCGAGGTGCGCGACAGGATCGTGAAGCGCACGTTGGGGTGCTTTTCGGTGAACCGCGTCGTCAGCTTGCCCGCCCATGTCAGGGCCGTCGGAATGACCGCGATGCGCAGCTGCCCTGCCAGCCCGTGGCGGGAAAACCGCATCTCTTCGCGCAGCTGTCTTGCGTCGCCCACGATCTTGCGCGCCCAGACCAGCGCGCTCTGCCCTTCGGGCGTCAGCCCGCCATAACGCGAGCCCCGAAAGATCAGTTGCACGCCAAGCTGTTCTTCCAGCTGCTTGATACCCGCCGACAGGGTCGGTTGCGTGATCCCAAGCGTTTGGGCCGCGCGTCCGAAATGGCTTTCCTTGGCCACCGCGATGAACATTTCCAGCTTGTCGAGCATAATAGAAATTTCCTATCATTTTCCGTAATATTGATACGATATCACCGCGAGCGGGGAAAGAGGGTCCAGCCCGCTGATTCGGCCTTTTTCCACGATTTCGCGTGGTTGGTCCTTCACTTGCGGCACCTGAATTCGGGCAATTGGCACCAATAAGTGCCGGAAAAAGCGTCAGAAGCGGATTTTCGGGGCGAAGGCCACGAAAGTCTTGGGGATTTTGGGGAATTTATTTACCATATAGTCAAAAATCGGGAGACGGGGATGCTGGACATCATCATAAGGCAGGCGAACCTGCCTGACGGTCAGGGGCCGGTGGATATCGCCATTCAGGGCGACAAGATCGCTGAGATAGCACCCGTGATCGACGCCGAGGCGCGCGAGGAGATTGACGCCACGGGCCGCCTTGTCTGCCCACCCTTCACCGATCCGCATTTCCATATGGACGCGACGCTAAGCCTTGGGCTGCCCCGGATGAATGTCTCGGGCACGCTGCTGGAAGGTATCGCGCTGTGGGGGGAGCTGAAACCGCTGCTGACGCCCGAAGCGGTTATCGAACGCGCCTTGCGCTATTGCGATCTGGCGGTGTCGCAGGGGCTACTGGCGATCCGGTCTCATGTGGACGTCTCCACCGCGCCGCTGGTTGGCGTAGAGGCCCTTCTTGAGGTCCGCAAACAGGTTGCCCCCTATATCGACCTGCAACTGGTCGCCTTCCCGCAGGACGGGCTCTATCGCGCTGAAAAGGCAGAAGAAAACCTGATCCGCTCGCTCGATATGGGCGTCGATGTGGTGGGCGGCATCCCGCATTTCGAACGCACCATGGCCGATGGCGCGCGCTCGGTCACGCGGCTGGCGGAAATCGCGGCTGACCGGGGCCTGATGCTGGACCTGCATTGCGATGAAAGCGACGATCCGATGTCGCGCCATGTGGAAACGCTGGCCTATGAGACAACGCGGCTCGGGCTCGGTGGGCGGGTCACGGCCAGCCATGTCACCGCGATGCATTCCTATGACAATTACTATGCCTCCAAGCTTATCCCGCTCATTGCGGAAAGCGGCATGAACGTGGTGCCCAACCCGCTGATCAACATCACCCTTCAAGGCCGGTCCGACACCTATCCGCGCCGTCGCGGTTTGACCCGCGTACCGGAATTGCGCGCGGCAGGCGTGAATGTGGCCTTCGGGCAGGATTGCACCATGGACCCTTGGTATTCGCTCGGGTCTGCCGATATGCTGGAAGTGGCTCATATGGGTGTTCACGCAGTGCCCATGACCTCGCGCGAGGCGATGGACTGGGCCTTTACCTCGGTCACTCAGAACGGTGCAAAGGCCTTGGGGCTGCCCGACCCCACGATCCGCAAGGGCGGCCCGGCCAGCATGGTCGTGCTACAAGCCAAAGACCCGATCGAAGCGGTTCGGATGAAGGCAACGCGGCTTGCGGTTCTAAAGCATGGAAAGGTGCTGTCGCGCACTGCACCCCGCCTGGCTGCGTTGTCCCTGCCCGGCCGCCCCGATACGCTCGATCCGGCCAGCTACGCGCCGGTATCGGCGGACAAACCCGAATAACAACAAGACCAAAACAGAACTCAACAGAGAGGATCCACCAATGAAACTCACCACCACCCGCCGTCAGCTGATGATCGGTGCCGCCGCGACGCTCGCCACACCCGCCTTCGTGCGCCGCGTGAACGCGCAATCGGCCGTGCGCATTGCGGGCGTTCACATGTCGCCCGTCGAAAATGCCTGGAACAGCCGCATCCACGTGGCCATGCAAGAGGCCGCCGCCTCTGGCCTGATCGAGTATGAATTCTCCGAAGGCGTAGCCCCCACCGACTACCCCCGCGCCATGCGCGAATACGCCGAGGGCGGCGCGCAGATCATCTGGGGCGAATCCTACGCCGTGGAACGCGAGGCGCGTGAAGTGGCGGGCGATTATCCCGACACTGCCTTCCTGATGGGGTCCTCCGGTGGCCCCGAAGGTGACAATTTCGGCGTGTTCGGCACCCGGAACCATGAAGCGGCCTATCTGGCCGGGATGCTTGCCGGGCACATGTCCGAAAGCAATGTCTTCGGCTCGGTCGGCGGCTATCCGATCCCCGAGGTGAACCTGCTCATCAACGCCTTCCGCATGGGCGTGAGCGAGGTGAACCCAGATGCCACCTTCCTCAACGGCTTTATCGGTGCGTGGTTTGACCCGGCCCGCGCGCAGGAAGCGGCGATTGCCCAGATCGATGCAGGGGCGGACATCCTCTTCGGTGAACGGATCGGCACGGCGGACGCGGCGCAAGCCCGCGGCGTCAAGGCCATCGGCTCGCTCATCGACTACACCCCGCGCTATCCCGGCACCGTCTTCGCCAACGCGATCTGGAACTATGGCCCGACGATCGAGGCCATCGTGGCGGACGTCCAGGCGGGCAACGCCACGGGGCGCAACTACACGGAATACTCCTTCATGGCCCATGGCGGCAACGAACTGATCTACGTGGCAGACGAAGTGCCCGCCGAGGCGATTGCCCCGATGGAAGCCAAGCAGGCCGCGATTGCTGCGGGCGAGTGGGACGTTCCGATCGACGAAAGTGAACCGGCCTGATCGGAACACTGACGTGACTGACGCCACGGCCCTTGCCGCCGCCATCGCCGAAGGGCGGGTCTCTGCCGCTGAGGTGATGGAGGCAAGCCTTGCCGCCTGCCACACGCAGGAGGCTTTGGGGGCCGTGGTGCATCTGGATGAAGGTATGGCCCGCGCAGGGGCTGCGGCGGCAGATGACCTGCCAAAGGACCAGCGCGGGCCGTTTCATGGGGTGCCCTTCCTCGTAAAAGACCTTGGCGGGGTTGCGAAGGGTTTGCCCCCCGCCGCCGGGTCCGCCGCGATCCGGGCGCAAGGGCGACGGCCAGAGGCCGACAGTCACCTTCTGCACGACCTGCGCCGTACGGGTCTGATCCCTTTCGGCATCACCGCTACCCCCCCGTTCGGCCTGTCTGGCGGCGGGCCATGCCTATAAGTGCTTTGCCACCCAGGACGAAATTCAAGCCTTTCGCGAGGCCGCCAAGGCCGA